>JAISCL010000009.1 GCA_031265585.1 Tannerella sp.
TGGGAGTTGCAAGGCAGTTCATTGATTTTTCTTTCCATTTCAGGTATTTTTTCCGTTCGCAAAGAGATTTCACCGACTTTGAATATATTCCTAAACAAAGACCATACACCGCCCAAGATAGCAAAAACAGCGACAACAATTGAAATGATTATGTAAATTGTATCCAGGTTCATATCTGTATTTCAATAATATTTTATACTTTGCAAATTACGTACATTTTTCCGGTAAAACCAAATTTTCCTCTCAAAAAATTATCTAAACACGAGTTCAAAACGATTCTCTTTCCCGTAAATGTACAGGTCGCAAAATTCGGTAATGAACTGCATACCTATCAGCATTTCCACATCGGCAAAATCGACGGAACGCATATCGCAAACGAAGTGTGTGTTCGGAATATCTTCAAATCCGAAAAACAGCCGGTAAACAGACAGTTCAAATTTTCCGTATGGAGTACGGTGTGTTTCGCTCCCGGTTGAATCCAGCAACATTTGTTTAGCTATTTCCGAGTTGATGTGATTATGATAGGCTCCCGTATCAATTTTCGCTTTCAGATTGGTATAATATTTTCCGTTGCCGACAGTCACATTTATTGCGGGGATATTCCATGCGTCCAAATTACCGCCAACTTTTTTGCCGTCAACGGTATTTCCAATTTTTATTATCGGATTTTTCATGTCCGGATTCGATGCGCCGTTCCTGTCCGTTCCGCACATACCCATCGGATACACTAAATCTTTTCCCCTTATTTTTTCAGGAACTATTATTGTATTCATCGCTTTCTGAATTTTTTAGTGAATTATAAGCGCAAATTTACAGAAAAAACAGGAGAAAACCTTACTCCTTCTCTTCGTATTTTTTACAGGTCTATTATGAACTTATCTGCAAAGAATGGCTTTTCTTTATTTTCCTAATCTCAAAAACTTGATAAATACAAATTATTTGCATTTTTTTCAAAAAAAATCATTCAAAATGCTTTGAATTAAATCTAAATGAACTATATTTGCAGTGTCCTTTATGGAAATACTTTTCGTCCCTTCGGGGAAACACTTTTTTACAGTTTTATCAAATTAAAAAATCAATGTCAAATTACATTAAAGTAACAAAAAAAGACGGAACGCAAGCTATCGTAACGTCCTATTGCCGTTCTTTTTACGAAAAAGAAGGGTGTAAAATAGAAGCTCCGACACAAAAGGAGATTGATGTATTTGAGGGAAGGTCAAATACAAATGAAACGAAACAGGCTCTGGCCGATGCCGGTGCAGAGTTGGAAAAAGCAAACGCAGCGTTAGCAACCGAAAAAGCCGCCCACGCGGAAACGAAACAGGCTCTGGCCGATGCCAATGCGGAACTGGAAAATGTAAAAACCGCTTTGAATGAAGCGCAAAAACAAATCACAAAACTTTCAAAAAAAGAGTAAATCATGAAATTACTTGATTTAATAATCAGTCTCGCGACCAAATGCGAGAAACAAAACGACCCGGAAATTACCGGTATTTTGAGCCGTTCGGATTTGCAGAATATCGAAATTGCCGACACTGTCGCCAATGCCATCAATAATAACCTGCTTACTGTTGAGGCGGCGAAAAACAACCTTACGGTTAAAAACCATTTTAATGCGCTGGCTTTGAGCGCCGTCGATAAAGAGATTTTGAACGCGGTTAAAAGCCTGGAACTCGGAGAAGATTTTGAAACGGAACTGTCCGGAATAAAAAACACCTACGAAAAACAGAAAAAACTTTCCGAAAAAATCAGGGAATCGTTCGACAGCCTGAAAGCTGCACAGGGGAAAGGCGACAATAAGGATATTGAGAAATACACCAAGCAAATCAACGATTTGAATGTGAGGTATGCTCAATTGAAAGAATCGACCGTTTCCAAAACGGAGTACGACAAAAAAATAAAGGAGAATGAAAACTCCGTCCGGGATTTTATGCTTCACAGCAAAATTTCGGGGCTTAAATTCGCCAATCAGGACGTAAGCCAGGATGACAATGTTGCATTTGCCAATGTGATACTTAATAGCCGCTTATCGAAAGCAAAGGCGATTATCGTCAAGGACGGCAACGAACTGAAACTGAAACGGGGCGATGACCCGGCACTGGATTATTTCGATGAGCAAAACAAAGGCGTTTCATTCGACGACTTTATGAACAAAGCGTTTGCCGACGCTAAAATACTGGCAGTCAGCGATAGGGATAAAAACCAGTCGAATACCGGCCCGGCTCAACAGGGGCAATATCAATTTGCCGCTCCACAGCAGGGAACACTTAACACGTCGAAATTCGATGCCGCCATGAACATGGCATTGAATGGGGAATGAAAATTTATTAAATAATTAAAAATTATGAATAATCTTACAGGATTAGCAGAATCATTCGTAAAAAACATTGGGGTACTGGCAAAGGGCAATGACCCGCAGTACAAGGTAACGCCGGTGGGTTTTCTTAAATATTTGCTCGAAAACCCGCTAAGGTATGAAATCTCGAATTTGAAACAGATTCAGGAAGGACATGAGCATGAATTGAAAATCCGTTACATGCAGCGGGGCACTGAAAGCGAAGTCACCGACAGGGACGACTGTCTGACCAATATCACCCCGGCATGGAAAACGGCAACTATTGCCCGCCCGTATTTCTCGAAAATCGCCATTTCTATTCCGGATAGCGAGATACGCAAATGGGATTCCGCGGCAAGCGGGAAATCAAATGCCGGAGGCGTTGATATTCTGAACGCCCTCTATATGACGGCTCTTGTCAAAATCAACGGATTGCTCCAAAAGATAGACGCCAATCTTTTACTGGCACAAAACGACAAATGGGGTGTAAATGCGGTAACGGGCAGCAACGCGGTTCAGGCGGTCAATTTCACCAATACCCCGCAGATAAGCGACGGTATTGTCCGTTTGCTCAAGGATTATCAGGATAACGAAATGGCGGAAGTTCCCGTTATTGTCGGAAACGGTATCGTAAGTTCGTACAACCTGCTCCAGTCCATGAAAGCGGGTATTGACAGCGGCGGCTTTGGAGCCAATCAGACGTACAAATTGTATAACGACCCCAAATCCGCATCGGTCTGGGGAGCCAATCACTTTGGCGTTTTTGCGCCCGGATTTACCGGATTTGTCGATTTCAACAAATACGTCGGGGGCTTCCGGCATAACGGAACCTCGGTTAAGTTCACGCTTCCAGTACCGTTTGAACTGGCCAGCGGAGAATTGAGTGCGCTCACCCTGGACGCTCAGTTAAAGTATCAGGACTGTAATGTCTATGACGAAGATAATAACCTTATCACCCGGGAGGGATGGATTTTTCTGTTATCGAAATCATACGGGCTGTTTAATTCTCCAGCAGACATGTTTAAGGCGACTGTTCCCGCAATTCCGGAGGTTTCTCCGGCAATTCCGGGCGACCGCTTGCAGGGTGTAAACGGGACGTTCCATTATGTAGGCACTTCGGCTTAGTTCTTAATTCTTAGTTCTTAATTCTTTTGTTTTCATGTTTTTATGTTAGATTGTTTGACAGGTTGTATCGGGTTAGCAAGCAGCGTCGGGGAGGTCGAAAGCGGCCTTTACCTCGACGCGCTACCCGATATCAATCTATCAAACACCAACAAGATTGCCGACGGTGAGCAGGTCGATTACACGAAAGTTTTCCGGGATGTAGAAAAACGGACAATTCTGAAATTCCGCACGTTTTTTATTGCCGAACTCAACCGGTGTTTCAATGTTTACCGGCGCGAGGCTGTTGACTGCCTGATTTGTGAAAATAAGGAACTGCTTGCCGTCTCCCTCTGGTATCTGATGGGCGCCGAAATGTTACAGGAGCGATTGGGTAGCAACCGGATTAACCGGTTTACCACCGTAGACCGCTCTAAAACAAGGGAATTACAGGAAGTTTTTTTAGACGAATTTCAAAGGCAGTTATCGACCGCGGTAGCCGGTATTGATATGGAAGGGAGTGAATGTTTTCCCCACGAAACGCCCGAACATAACCGTTTTATACAGGTAATAGAAACTTGCCCATGATTACTTTCAACATATCGGGCTTGGATGAATTCCGGGACAAGCTCGCCGGTCTTGACATGGATGCTCTTTGCTTTGAAATAGCTACATCGTTGAATGGCGATATCAGGCACAGGGTGCATGTCGATGGTTTGGCAGCGGACGGCTCCAAAATCGGAACGTATTCCAAAGGGTACATGAAAGTGAGAAGCGGGAATTATGACGATGCGGAAAGATTCAAAAGGGATTCAAAGAAAACCGGTAAAAAGGCGGGCGATTTCAAGGACAAAAAGAAGAAAGGTGGCGCAGGTGTATTTACCAAGGGGCCGAGAAAAGGCCAACCCCGCCCGGTTTATAACCGAAAGGACGAAAAGGATGTCGTTTTATCTCTTACGCGACAGATGGAAAACGATATGAAGAATACGGGCAATATACCGGTTGAAGGCGGTTACGGTATCGGTTATTCCAACGAACATAACTACAACAAGGCTATGTGGGTAGAGGAAACATACGATAAAAAAATATGGGATTTTACAGAAAAGGAGAAACAAACGGCCATTGATATTGTAAACAGGAAAGTCGATGAAATCAGCGCTTGAAAAGACAGTAGAAAAAATTAACGAAACAATCGTTCGTCAATTAAGATGCAAAACGGGGAATGAATTTCCGGTTCGGACGTTTGGAATTGCTTTTCCCGTTCAAATAATGGATGGAGATACGGAAAGTTCCATTCCGGCCATTGTTTTGAACGACGGCGAATGTCATTATGTCTTTTCCGACGATGATTATCCCGTTGGATTGTACCACCGGTTAGTTTCCAAATCCTATGCAAAAGCGAAAGGTTATGGCGACGGGGATTTGGATATTGAAACGGACGATGTTTCTTTGATTGTCTGGGGATTTTCCAACCGCTTAAACATGTCTCCCGTCGAGTTTGAACGGGAAATAGTTATACCGTCCATACCGAAATCGGCGGTCCTGGTTTCTTCCGATTTTGATTCCCACCGCGTTATCGGCGGAGAGTTTAGAAACGTTAATTACGTTAATCGACCGGAGGAATTTATTCTTTCGGTAAAATATAGGATCCAGTTCAAATTCGACCGTATTTGTGCGCTGGAAAAAAATTGCAGTTAAACATTTAATTTTTAATATTATGTCAATTATTATTAGAGCATGTATAGAAGACGGTACAATACCCGATTATATTTGTAACCCTTGTGAAGCCGGTGAAAATGGACGGGTTAGGGGGGCAGCTTATATTGATAAGAGCCTCAAAGCAGCCATAACGGAAGCAAACATAGCCTCCGAAACGTGGTGGGCGCAGCATATTGAAAGCGGTAAGATTAAAATCATACCCAACACGCGAGGCACGTTCGACGGCGGCACTAAAAAAACAGTGACCGGTTTTGGCGATGATAAAGAAAAAATCATCGGTAAAACCTTTGCAGCTGTCGTAAACGACATCAATCATACCGGAAATGAAGGCTTTTATGAAGCTCTCGAAAACAATTACAAGGATTATATTTTCGCCTTCCGGACGAAAAATGAATTGCGTGTTGCTACCGATGTTATGACCGGATTGGAAGTGAAGGATGCCGTAGAGGAAGATACCGATACAACGGTTGTATGGCAGGCTAATATAACCTGGGATCAAAATGCACCTAAGATGCTTGTTCCGGTTTATCTGCTTACGGATGCTGTAAAGAAGTTATTCACGGCTTGTGTTGAAATTGATGAGTAAAAAAACGGAGGGCGGGAATGCCCTCTTTTCTTACAAGTTATGGAAAAATATCAGGGAGAAGATATCAGTTTCAGGATTAAATTCAAAAAGGGGGAAAATGCGAATATCAACAGTTTTGCCGACCTGTCTGAAATAATCCTTTACTTCACTACGGACGGTTGCTATATTGCAAGGTTTCGCTATCCGGCTAAAACCGGTTACGAAACGCTTACGCTTACCGATAATCTTACGCTTACCGGGGTAATATCCGCATCCAAAACAAGAATAATGTCTCCGGGGGCTTTACAGGTTGAAGTAAGGGCAAAAAAAGGCTCTGAAAGCATGATAGCAAAAAGCATTACCGGAATAGTATTAACAAAAGACTTAATCAAATCGGAAACGTAAAATGGGAGAATTAATAATAGAAATTCATTTCGGAAATGATTATTCGGTGGGTCTCGCTAAGCAGTCCGACCTTGCCGCTGAGACTTCCGAGCGTAAAGCCGCTGACACGGCCCTACAGCAATCCATCGCATCTGAAGCCACCGCCCGTCAAACGAAGGACAATTCCTTGGTAACGAACCTTCAAATATTGCAGAAAACCGCTTCCAATTATATC
>JAISCL010000021.1 GCA_031265585.1 Tannerella sp.
CCATATACAGTCCGTCAGCCCACCACCAGTAGTCGTTGTTGGATGTGGACATTTCGTATTCCATAACTTCCTGTGCACGGGCAATTTTCCGCTCGTCGGGTTGCAGGTTGTAGAGGTCGATGTAGGTCTGGAAACAGGTTTGCCAGTCACCAAAAAGAACATGTTCATCGGTTTCGCCGTAACGGTATTTCCATTGAGATTTATCATCCGATTTAGCGCCTTTCCATTCGTTTTTTTTCGCCCATGCTTCGGAATATTGAAGATAATGCTCGTCGTGAGTTACGCTGTATGCAGCCATATTTCCGGTATGGTAGACGGCTGCGTGCCAGAAAGCGTTTCCCTGCTCGGGATGGGAGGCTTGCCAACGGTCGTTCACACGGCGAATGATGGCAATCACTTGCTCTTTTTCTGTATTTTGTTTGCCGTGCCATGCATCAAAAACGCTCAAATCCCATCGGTCGTACCATCTCAAAACCGGTAAACTGTTTTCGAAACAAACGGGTAGCCAGATATAGCGCCCGTCGATTGGATGTTTGGGCGTCCAGCGGTCGGCCATAAAAATAAAGGCGTCTTTTTTGCCTGCAACGGGCAGAATATATGTGCTTTGCGAATGGAAAGTCAATTCCGAATCCGCACCGACACAGGGATTGGGATGTTCCGTCCAAGGCCCCCAAATGTTGTCGGCAGTGAACAGTCGCGCCGCATTAGGCTCCCATCCCGTACAACCGGAAGTAATCATGAAGTATTTTCCGTCTTTCTTGAATATGGCGGGAGCCTCATTGTGTCCGGCGGGTGCAATGCGGATATATTTACCTGTGTAGCTTAAGTAATCGTCTGATAACTCAGCCAGATGCAGTGTCAGGTTTTCTTCCGAAGCATAGATATGATAGACTTTTCCGTCATCGTCCACATAGAGGGTCATGTCGCGCGACATTTGTCCTCCGACGAAATCGCGACGGACAAACATTCCGTCAACGACGGCTTTTTTCCATTCCTCCGTCCACCATTTGGGGAAATCCGACGGTTTTACGGGCGACCGTTGTTGCTCCTTACTCATGTTTGCCGGATAGTGTCCGGCGTTCGGGCGGCAGGATTTCAAATATTTGTAGGGGCCTGTTACTTTATCGCTTACAGCTATTCCTGTTCTTGCTGCTTCATAGCCTTTGTCTTTCAGTTCCAAATGGAAGTACATGACAAACTTTTTCGTCTTTGCGTTGTAAATCACTTTGGGACGTTCGATAATACAGCCTTCTGTAACCTCGCTGTGTGGGTCTTTTTCAACAGCAAGCGCTACGCCCTCATATGTCCAGCCGTACAAATCGGCGGATGAATAGCATGTTGCCCCGACCAAAGCATTGTTTGAGCGTTCCCCTTTATGTTCACCGAACCAGTAATAACGGCCTTCGTGATACAGTATTCCGCCGCCGTGTGCGTTGATATGAACGCCGTTGTTGTCTTTCTGGATTTCGCCGGGATAAAAAGCCCTGCACGGTTGCGAGGAAATACCTTCCATGCCGGCAAGAAACAGAAATAAAAGCAATAATAAAAAATAATCCTTTTTCATAAGATACTTACAATGTTTTATAATCAGACAAATATAATGTTTTTGTAGGCGAAAGGCATCAATCATCAGGAGATGAATGCCAGACTATTCACCAAGGATTTTAGCGAAGAAAATACATATGGGATTCGCATCTTTTAATACTTAAACAGGTTTCAGTAAGATTAATATATTAAAAGAAAGCTGTCGGAATTATATGTTTTTGGAATATTCCGACAACTTTCCGGTAAAAAACTAATACCTGATAACTAAAAACCTGTTTAATATCAATATTCGGGATTTTGCTTCAATTCTGCATCTTTATTCAGTTGTATTTCCGAAAGCGGAATAGGAAGCAAAATGTGTTTTGCCGCATCAAAACCTGTAATTACTTTGCCGGCCGGCGAAACGTCGCCATTCATCGGAACGCGGTCGGCAAGTTTGCCGGTACGTACCAAAGTCATGCGGCGGTTTTCTTCGCCGATAAGTTCGCGGGCGCGTTCGTCGAGAATAAAGTCGATGGTAATATCCGATGCGCTTACGCTGCCCAGCGAGGCGTTGCCTGCGGCTGCGCGGGTGGCTTTGAATGCACGGTCACGCAGCTTGTTAATATCGGCTGCGGCATCGGCATTCTTATTCTGACGGAAACGCGCTTCGGCACGGAGCAGATACGTTTCGCCGAAACGCATAATCGGCCAGTCCTTTACAATGGCATAACCAAAATCGTCTGTCGGGTCGTAGCCGCCCCATTTGGTAGTATATGGATAAAGCACTTCCAGACTGTCGGCTGCGTAGGAAACAATGCGGTCTCCCGTCTTTACGGTTATCTCCTGAACTTTGTCGGGCGAATCCAAAGCCACGCGGAAACCTTTGGCGTCAACACCTATTGTCTGCTCAAAATCGGGCTTGTTGTAATACACCGTGCGGCGAATGTTGTAGTTGCTGTTGCGGATATCGCCTTCCAGCCCGCTCCATGCCGTATATTTCATGAAGTTGCTTAACCGCAGGCGTCCGTTTCCGCGTCCACCCAGCGAATCGCAGTTATTGTAACCGTCGTTTTTGTGCAAGGCAGGTTGCCATACGCGGCGATGCTGCGGATTATCAACCGTACCGCCTGTTACTTCGTTGTTATATTCCATTTCAAACACCCAGATGCCTTCGGTATTGCCCTGCGAACGGCGCTGATTGCCGAAACGGAACATATCGCGATAAGCATCTCCACCTTCGCCCGTGAATTTTCCGTAGCGCTCTTCTACAAGTCTGTATTTACCGCCGTCGATAATTGCGGTTGCACACTGTTCGGCTTTGGCAAAATAACTATTGTCACTCATTCCCATACGCAGGTAGGCTTCCGCCGCCAACTGTCGAGCCATATCCTTATTAGTACGCGAGGGTTTCGCCGTTGCATCCACATCGGGTAGATTGGCAATGCTGTACTGTAAGTCTTCATCAATCAACTTGTCCACATCAGCAACCGGCTGACGGGTAAAATCGAATGTAGGAACCGTAACGGGCTTATCAATCAACGGCACATCGCCCCAAAGCGTTACAAGCGTGTTGTAAGCATAAGCGCGGAAAAAGCGCGCTTCGGCATTGGCGGGTTTATTGTCATCACCAACGGCCGCAATAATCAGATTGGCATTGTTGATAAATTCGTAGCACTTTTGCCAGAGATACGAAACGCCTCCATTCTCCGAATTCAAGTCGGCGTATTGATAAAACGGATTTTCGAC
>JAISCL010000039.1 GCA_031265585.1 Tannerella sp.
TTTGCTGTTTCGAGTTCGTGAGGAGCCTTGTCGCCGCCTGTGGAAGCCAGGAGAATGGGGCCATATTCCACAGCATAACGCTCATAACCGGCAACCGTGTCTACGCCCGCATACTGTGTCACCCGGTAACCGGCGGGCAATGTGAAATCCACCCTGTCGCCGTCCGTCCATTTACGTGACAGTTCGACGTAAGAACCCGGTTTGCCCGTTGTATACCGTTTGCCGTTCACGGATATTTCGACCTTTTGCGTCGCCCACGACGGTATCCGTACACGGATATTCATCTTTACGGGAGACGGTACGGCGATTTTCAAGCCAATCTGCGACTCAAACGGAAAATCACTGTCGAGCATAAGACTGGCAGCTTGTCCCCTGACCGTCCAGTTTATTGACGATGGCTCATACAGATTGACGTACAGTCCGTCGGAGGCAATGGAATAGATATATTCCGGAAGCGAACCCAGCAGACGTGTCCCCTGCCCTTCACAGCATGTGTTTGACGCCGAACGCGGATTTTCTTTTGTGCCCTGCATGTTGGCATGATAGCGGATATTCCCCTGTTCCGTCTGGCTGGCCAGGATGACGTTGTAGATAGATTTTTCGATTTCGGCGACATATTTTTCCTCATCGGGAAACAGCCGGTGAAACCGCTGGTTGAACTTTATCCAGAACACGCTTCCACATGTCTCGCCGGTATGTCCGTACGCGGTAAGATAATAGGAATGTGGCGGATGTGCATGATCGTTTTTTCCACGGCTGCGGTTGCCATGTTCGTCGGCGCTCCATTTGCCTTCGCAGATTGCGATGCTTCCGCCGGGATGTTCCCACTTGTCGTGAATCATTTGCCAGGCGCCGAGCATGGCGTCGAGATAGGTTTTGTCGCCGGTAGCGAGGTAATGGTCGAGGTAGGCTTCGAAACTCGTGATCAGGTAGCTGTGCGGATTCTGCAGGGGATACTGCCATACGGCTTCGTCGCAGCCGGCGGCAAGCCCGTCCATCCACCAGTCGCAGACGTAATATTTTTCGGCAACCTGCAAATCTTCCGGCTTGCCGACGGGCGAGAGATACGTGCGTGTGCTGGCGATGTGTCCCTGGTGGTTGTTGTAATTCCAGTACAGCAGTTTTGGCAGCATGTCGTCCCAGTGATTGAACCAGTCGGCATGTCCGCGCAGCAGACCGTATGCCTTCGGATTTCCGGCGATGGCGGCTTCAATCAGTCCGTGCGTCAGCCATGCGCGGGCGTAGTTGGGTTCTTCGCTGCGGAGGCTGTCGGGATGGTAGGGCAGGATGTAACCGTTGGGTTCGCGGCAGGCTTCGATACCGTCAATCAGTTCGTTCATACGCGCCCGCAACTCGGGATATTCCGCCCAGCGAAGCGTATTTCCCGCGCCCATCAGGAAGCGTCCGGCGTTTGACCCTCTCAATTCGGTATCCCAGAATCTGACCTGCGGAACGGAGTCGAGTTCCACTTCGCGACCGGCCCTGATACGGAACGGTTCCAGCATGTGTGCCGTCGAAAAAGAATGAAGCAGGTAGGACGCATTCAGGTCCAGCGCCGGTTTAAACAGTCCGTTATCGGCAGGAACGACGCCTGCGGTCGGTATTGTTCCCTTCGGCGTAACAGGCTTCCAGGTACCCGGATCGCTTGCCGCTAACCTTGTCTTATATTCGCTTGCAGGCAGGGAATAGTCCGGTATAACCCTTTCTTTCTGATATTTGCCGCCACAGCCGGCAAATATCAATCCTAATAATGCAATTTTAACTGTTTTCATCTTTTTCATCTATATCAATTACGATTTATTTTGCGACACAAAAGTAATGAAAGAAATTTAGGAAGCCCGAATTTGAATTAAATATTTTGCTGTCTATTCCGATATGGTTGCAACGCTGATCCGTTCGGTTTTCCCGATACGAAGATCTTTCTTTTTCATGTGATGCAGTCAGGCTTTCCACGGCGGATAATTTGCGTCTCTACAGCGCCGTCCCTTCCCGTTTCAATTGCAGGCAAGCACATAATCAAACACGTACGTCCACGGCTCATTCAGCAGCGTGGTATTGTTGGAAAACTGCGTGGTGATGCTCAGCTTGTAGTCGCCGGTGGGCTATCTTGAAACCGGGAACTCATAAAACTTCTCACCGTCGCTCATGTCCACCATGATTTGGTCGAGGATGACATGAGGTGCTAATGCTTCGACGGTCAGGGTTGTTTTTCCGGCTTTGTGAAAGCGATGGTCGAAAACGGAAACGGCCTGCCCGCGCAACACGTTTTGTTTCCAGGTCTCACTGCGATCCTTTTCATTGTAATCGGCTGTCCCGATGACCTCGCCGTCTGCCGACAGGGTGATTTTCATTCCCTGCCCGTCCACGTCGTGGTTGGGGATGGTTGCGATTTTTATTTTCGCATCGCCTGCCTGCGGAATATCGAAGACGAACGACAGCGATTCTCCCTGTTTCATTGCTATGGCGGCGAAACTGTGTCCCAGACCTTCGATGACTTTACTGTTTTCCGGAATGGTGACGGACTGTACGGCATTTCGGGCGATTACTTTACCGGCCGTTGAAGAAGGCGTCCTGTCAACGGATTTACCCGGAACAGCGACTCTCCGCATCAGCGAATCCAATACGGGAAATTCAGGTTTGTCAAAAACGGGAAGTCTGCGCGGCCGGTGATCCATCATCCGGCGCCATTTCCCGTTTTCCAGACGGTTGTACTCTTCGGTAATCCGTTCGATTTCGGTATAGGCCCGGACGCTTTTACCGGCGTAATCCTTTGCCAGTGCCATGTCCATATCCGTGTAATAATGCGCCAGCTGCGCATACAGCCATTTTTGATTGATCAGGGACGCTCCGCGAACAGGATACTCTATCAGTTCAAAGAACGCGCTTTTCCGGTTCTCCGGCACAAACGGTTTAAGTTGCCTTACCCGTTCTTCGAGAGAAAGATATGCCTCCACTCTGCGGTTTAGCTCATTATTAAAGAACGGATTATATTCGGAATCATAAACGGGCGTAATACCACCCCAGCCGTTTTTGAGAGCCACCTCCGTGTCCCAGCCGTACTTTTCGGCCGTAAACGCCGGTTCTTCCACTCTGCTCCATCCCGTATGTTCCGGCTTGCGGAAATTGGCAAGACGGTAGTATTCCTTCATGACGGCAGTCAGTTCGGGCGCAAGAGCGGGACTGAAATCGCGCGAAAGCCATTTATACAGATGAACAAACACAGACGGTTCATGATCGAACAGTCCCGGATTCCAGGCCAGGTCGAGGAAAAACTCCGTCAGGTACTCAGCAGGTTTGATGTCGCCCGCGTTCATCGTCCAGTAACGTTCAACGCCATAGTCATAAGCGCGTTTCATCTCAGTATAGATCAGTGCGGGAGAGGTTGAAGCCAGCCAGAGGTAGTCGTGCGGACGCCCCCAGTAGGAAGCATGACAGTAAATTCCGGAACCGCCGCTGCGACGCCGTTCTTTTTCACCGGGCAAACGGGTGATATACCCATAGTTGTCGTCGCACCAGATCAGTGTCATATAATCCGGAATTTCAAGTCCTGCCTCATAAACGTCCAGCACTTCCTTGTAGGTGGAAAACGTCTGCGGGACAAGCGAAGGATCGGGATTGATATAACGGCGCAGCAGTCCGGTCTGGTCATGAAATATCTGCTCCTGAAACTTTTTGCTTTCCTCCACCGAATGAACTCCCTGCATTCCGCTGTCGTGTTTGCCGCGCATACCGACGCCGTAGATCACTTCTGTACCTTTCAACTCTTTTACCCTTTCGGTCCAGTAGGAAAGAACCGATTTTTTGTTGGTTACGTAATTGTATGGGCCCTGTGCCGCATCATCCCATTCGGTAGCCGAAATCGTTCCCATCACTCCCGGAGAAACAACAATTCCATATTTCACGGCGATTTCTTTGTTCCCTTTGACCCAATAAAAAGGTGTTGTACATTCATGCATAGCGGGAAGAATGGTATTGGCGCGCAGGCGAAGCAGCAATTCGAAGATTTTTGCGTAAGCGTCGGGGCCGATAGCGCCCTTTTCTTCAGGTAAAACAGCATAATGACTGCGCACTTTGTTCTCCGACTTGGTAGCCCACGGCATCAGTCCCCAGTCTTCGTCATTGAGAAATATACCCCGGTAACGCACAACGGGTTGATCCGTTATGACCGTGTCCGGGAAAGTGAAAGACGCTGCTTTGCGGGGCTTGACATCCGCCCAGTCATACCACGGCGAAACGCCAATCCTGCGCGATAGTTCGAGCAGTCCGTAGGCCGTGCCGCGCGGGTCGCTGCCGGCTATCACCAAAACATCCCGGCCGTCCGCTTGAACCGTCCGGATCAAAAAGGCTTCCCATTGGCCGCGAATACCCGACAGGTCAAGGATTTTATTTTTCTCCAGCCGCATGATTTCGGGGTTTACGCCGACAGTACCGGCGACGATTTTCACGTCTCCGGATTTTGGAGACGGTTGGGAAGAGATGTTCAGTTCCGCATCAAATACGGCCTTCACATCGTTTTGTAACAGTGCCACCGCCGTATGTACAACCTGTTTTTCTTTCGGAGAAACAGAAATGGCCGTCGATTGACGCGTTTCAAACAAAAACGGTTTGCCGGCTTGAGCCGTTACACTGTTTTGTTGAAGTATCAGGCAAATTGCCGGTAATAAAAAACGTTTCACAGTTATCATTTTAATCATTCTTTTTTTAGGGTACCTGAGTAGTTACCAAGTTCTTTATGGCTTTCTCTATCGATTCCAGCGAGCCGTTTTCTTCTATCAGACTGTTTTGCAGTTTCCCTATCGCTTTTTGGATTGCTTTGTACTGGCGTTGCGGATATTTCCCTTCCGGTATGGCGAGCGCTGTTTTCAATATGCTCAAGTCGATGGATGTATTTACCGCGCTGATATAGCCGATGTTTCCGTATGCGACATAGTAGTGATACACCACGCCGTTTTGCTTGATTACGCAAGGTTTGTGAGCGTAGGTGTTCGACCATGTCGAATTGCACGTCAGCAACGGCCTGAATGACTGCTGCCAGTGAACCATGTCGGTGGAAACGGCAAACACATCCACGATACCGTTTGGCGTGGTGCTGAAATAGAATATCACCCAGTAATTGCCGATTTTGACCACGTCGGGGTCGCCACTGTGACTTTTGCCCCAGAGGTATCCCTCATGCTCTTCCGGCCCGATAACAGGATTCGACGGTTCCCGTTCCCAGTGGATAAGATCTTTCGAATATGCCTGGCACAGGCATTCCGGTATTTTGCGGGAAGCATTATAGAAAATAGCGTAACGATTATTTTTTTCGTCCCATATCGCTTCCGATTTCCAGCATGCGCCCGCTTCGTAGGCATAACCCTCGTCGGGACTGAGTATGGGATTTTCGTAGCGCCACCATTTGGCTACGCTTCCGTCCTTTTCGAAAATCCTGTCCGAAAACGCTATGCCCTGCGACACATTGCCGTTTTCGTTGTAAGGCTCGTTGGATCCCAGATAAGTCATCGAGTACAGCCCTTTATAGGGCCCGTCGACGACGGCACGGTGAGGATACGGCGTTTTGCCCCACACATGGTCGCGCATGATGTAACCTCCTGCATGATATTTGTCCCAGTTGCTTGTGTGATTGTAGGACGTGTTGTCAATCATAACGCCGACCGCTTCCCAGCTGACAAAATCCCTGCTTCGGGCAAGTCCGGTCTGATAGCCTATCCCGTCATGGTAGGTAAACGACATGTAAACGTACTTCCTGTCGCCGGGAATACGGAAAACAATGGGATTGCCGACAATACCGGGGTCGGAAGAAAGCCTCTCGCCCAGAGGAACGTTTGTCGGCGGAAAGAGATCCGTCAATCCGCCGGTCAGGAAATACCCGTATTCGTATGGGGTTTTTACTTCGTGATATATACTGTCGAACACCGATTCGGGAATCGAAAAATGTTTGCCTCCCCGGGCAAAAGATACCGTACTGAATACGGACAAAACTGTTATGTATAAAAATCTTTTCATGTTTATTATATTTATTTATTGTTTGAATCTAAACGTTTCGAGTCGGACATCTCCGCTTGTCGTAATAAAAAGCATCAGTTCGGCTTTGCCTTTCGATACTTTTTTCAGACTGATTGCTTTGGCGTCCGTACCTTCACCAATAGTCTTTCCGTTGGCGACAACTTTTACGTAAACAATATTTTCGAGACCGCTGCCATGCAAGGTCAGTTGTTTTTCCCTGCCGGTAAATGCAATGTACCGGAATCCGATTTCGGCGGCGCCGCTGATTAGCGTATTGCCGTATTCGCCTTCGTCGGTAAAGCGGTAGTTGCTGCCGTAAACGGCTGTGTTGAACCATACGGGAAAGGCAGTATTCAATCCTTCGGAGACTCCGCTGCTGGTCGGGACAAGGGGAATAATCAAACCGTTCGCGTCGAACTCAATCTTTTCGACGCAAAGCGAACGTTTATTCCATACGCCGTTCATGGCACGGTGATAGAAAACATACCATTCGCCCTTGAACTGCTCAATGGAACCCTGAATATTGGTGTTGCCCGCCATATTTTCTATGGTAAGAATGATTCCCCTGTAAACATACGGACCCGTGATGTTTTCCGAAGTAGCATATGAAAGACGTTTTGGAGTATGGTTTTTGGGGGTGATGGCTCCGCAGTTTTCGTTATAAACAAGATAGTAGATGTTACCGCGTTTGCGGATGGACGGTCCCTCGTAAAAGTCTTTCAGTTTGCCGATATTTGTCATGCTTTCTTCGTCAATCACATCGTCGGAGGAAAGTTTTGCAAGCATGAGATAATTATCTTTGACCGGCTGTAAGGTCGGCGCCCATACAATATAGCGGGTTTCATCTTTTTCGACAAGAATCTTTGGCGTTATGCCGTCGATATTCTTTTTTGTTTTGCTTCCCGTCACCCAGCGAAAATTCCTGAAAGGTCCCGTCGGACTGTCGCTTTCAACAACATAGAAATTGGTTTCGCGTCCTTCTCCATTCCATTCATAAGCGCCGTAAAGCAAATATTTACCCTTATAATAATGCACGTCGGAACCCCACAGATTCTTGCCTTTGAAAACATTGCCTTCGTCGAAAGACGAAAAGGCAAGTCCATCGCTGCTCCAGCGTTTCAGGTCGCCGGTCATCACCGGCACAATGTAGGGCGAACAGTACGTTCCGGACGCATCCAGCGAACCGTAAACGTGCAGTCTGCCGTTGAAAACGTGCGCTTCATTATCGGGAATATACATCTTCCACGAGTACGGCAGGACGGGATTCTGCACCGGCCAGTCGACTGTGACGTGTGCAAATTCGGCCCGTCCGCTGTCTGCATCGGCATGGATGATACAGTCGCCGCCGGCAATCGCCTGTATGCGGCTGTTTTTGATTACAGCGACTTTTTCGTCCGACGAAGAATAGTTGCCCGCCGGAAGTTCGCGCGTGTCGCCGGCGTTCATCATGTAATAGTGTTTGTTCCACTTTTGATCCTGAGCGACAGATACCGTATTGAATACGGATAATAATAAAACTGTTATGTAGAAAAATCTTTTCATGCCTGTTTGAGCTTTATACCTTTATTTATTAAAAAAAGTCCACGAATCGCACGAATCTTCACGCATTATTTTAACTCGTGTTAATTTGTGAAATCCGTGGACAAAAGTAATCATTTCTTTTCAATCAATAATCTATTTATAAACTATAGACATTTCAATCGCTTATGCGGGTAAATTTAAAACCCATCAAG
>JAISCL010000057.1 GCA_031265585.1 Tannerella sp.
CGGAAAGGGCTATACGGAATGTCAAAGTCAAAACAAAAGTGTCCGGTCAGTTCCGTAACGCCGAGGGAAGGGGGGCTGACCGCTTTGCAAGGATTCGCTCTGTTATTGATACCACGATCAAAAATGGACAGGATGTTTTTACCGCTTTGAAATGTCTCGCTGACATCCAATGGGTGAATAATACCTGAATAGTTACAAATACTCTTTTTTGTTCTGATCGCCAAATATTTATATCAGCATATTTTTTACATCACCACCTTTTTTCTTTCATTAAAACAGAAATAACACCAACGGTTGAAGTCATTGCATTTCCGATATCTGCGCCAGCTGAATCGGAAAAGGTAGTAAGCGATGATGATTTTTACAAACTTGCCGGCGCCTGGGAATCCGAACAGTCCGCCGACAAAATGATTGCCGTATTGAAAAAGGCAAGAAAACACAGGGAAGCACTCTGACTCGAAGGCTTCCGGAATTTCCTGATGAGTTTCCGGTCAAAGAAACTGTCCCCCTATCCCGCCTGCGCCTATCATTTGCACAGGGATTCCCCAAGCCCATTTTGGGACGTCCCAAAAATGATCATTTTAACAATTCGTCGATAATCCGGTTAAATTCGGTTTTAAATTCTTCATAGAAAACGCCTGTGGCGGGACCGCTGAAGCCGGCATGAACCTTAACTACCCGCCCGTCCTTATCCATGAAAAACAATGTGGGATAACCGGTGAAATTTTCTACTTCGGGCAGTACGCTGCTTATTGATTTGCCTGCCTGTCCGGCAAACAAAATCTCGTAGCCGATGCCGTATTGCTGTTTCAGGCGTTCGATCGCCGCCTTGCCATAGGCGAAATCATCTTTACGTTCAAATGCCAGCCCGACAATTTCTACCCCGCGTTCGCGATTTTCACGATACCACGGCGCCAGGTACTGTATTTCGTCCAGACAGTTCGGGCACCAGCTGCCAAGTATGGATACAACGACTACTTTCCCCCGGTAACGGTCGTCGCTGAGCGAAACCGTGTCGCCGTCCGTGTTGGGTAAACGGAATCCAAGGCGCGTGTATCCGTGTTTCAGATACGTCATGCCGTAGGCGTCGGTCAGACGGGCCAGCGGGTCGCGCGTACCCGTCAGTTCCGTTTTGCCCCGTGCGGTGTAAAATGCGCCGCGAAACGTATCGCTGTCTGTAAACCGCCATTCCAGCAAATACGGACTAAGCCCGCCAAAGGCCGAAAGCGTCACACCGGAGTCGGTCAGCGCGCCTTCAAGGTAGCGCAAATCGCCGGAAGCGGTAAGTATGGAACCCGTCACCGTCCCGCCGTTCAGGGCAAAGACGCCTACGTTATGCGCAGTATCGTTACCGTGGATAAACGCCACGTTCCAGGTACCCGCCGGGTCAACAGAGGTGGGCGTGGCGGCAGGCGCAAAGCGAACGGGGTCGTTGTGCCGCGCCGTGAATACAATCCCCGTATCGCCGGCAAGGTAGTTTTTCAACAGCCTTCCGCGCAACGCATGGCGACCGTCGGGTACGGCTTTTATCACCGCGTCGTACCATTCGATGGGGATAACCAGCGTATCGCCCGCACAGTGCAAGCCGGTAAGCCGTACACGTTCTTCGCCGTTGATCAGCGTCAAGGCGACGGAATCAGAACCGGCATACTGCACCTCGAACAGGAAAGGCGCTTTATGCCCTTCGGCAACCGTCAGTTCAGCGCGCCATACGCCGTCGCGCAACCCGGGCCGGTCGCCCTGGCGGCAACCAGCGACCGTACCAAGCACGCCGGCGAGTATTACGGTCATGAAAAATAGATTTTTTTTCATCTGCATATTGTTTTACAGGGTCAGTTTACGTCGAACCACAATCTGGTGGTCAGCAAATCTTCGCCCTGGTGCGCTACCGCCACCTGCCGGCTCTGCCCGTTGAGCGACTGCTCCGTACCGGGATAGAAAAACCGTACGGGAATTTGACCGTTGAGGACGCTGGCAGGCCCCGCCGTCAGCTGCGGATAGTCCAGTCGCCGCCATTCGGCGAAAGCGTCCAGCCCCTGCCCGAAGAAGGCAATCCACTTCTGTTCGCCGATAGACTGTCTGTAATTAGCCGTATTATACTGTACGGCGGTTTGCGCCAGATAATTGCTGATGACGGTTGCATCGGTTATGCCGAATTGCCGGAGCGAGGCCGTAACGGCCTGATTGTAGTAATCTCCGGCATCTCCGGAAATATATCCGCGTTCCACCGCCTCCGCCAGGTTAAACAGCACTTCGGCGTAGCTGTAAATCACGGCAGGCGCCGACGGCGTCAGAAACCAGGCACCCGGCAGGGACGTTCTGGCCAAGCCCTGCGCCTGCGCATCGGCATTGGAAAGCCCGTTGGCTGCACCCGTGTAATCGGTTACGGAGGCGTCGCCCGGCAACTGCGCATACACCGGCAGGCGGGGATCGTTCAACGCCCTGAGCCGGTCGACAATCGTTTTGGATATGCGGTAATCGTCGCGGGTATCAAAGGCTGCCGCCTGCGGATTGTGCTGGGGCGAAGCGGTATATACGAACCGAAAGGTCTCGTCGTTACTGCCGATTAAATCTGCTGGACTGAGCGAGGCAATGACTTGCTGCGCCTGGGCGTTTTCCCTGTCGGCGATGCGCAGGGCGATGCGCAGCCGCAGCGAATGGGCAAATTTTTTCCAGCGGGCAATATCGCCGCCATACACTACGTCACCGCCGACATCGCCACTGGAAACATTCAGCAGCCCGACAGCCTGCGACAGGTCGGCAAGCAGACCTGTATAGACGTCCTTTTGCGTATCATACGCCGGAATGAGGCTTTTGCCGGCTTCACTGTAAGGTATGTCGCCGTAAACGTCGGTCAGCAGCAGGAACACCCACGAGCGGAGCGCGAGCGCCACGCCCCTGTAATTGGCATTGGCCTCCCCGTCGGGGAAGTCGAGAATGGTGTTCAGGTCGGTGATGAGCGTAGCGTAGCCGGTGTTCCACAGGGTGGTCATTTCACTTGATGTATTGGAAAACTCATACCGGTCGGCTTCGGGATACTGTATTTTCGCCCAGTGCTGGACGAAGAGCAGAGTGGATCCGAAGCTGCTATTAAGCCCCCAGTAGAGGTCGGCGCCCTGCTTGAGCACGCCCGTCAGCAGATAGGCGGCCTGCGGCTTTTCCGTTTCGTTGGGATTTTCGTTAATCCTATCCAGCCGGTCATTGCATGAGCCGAGCAAGACGGCTGCGAATAGCAGGAATGTTATATTTTTTCTCATACTGTTTTACGTTTTATTGGTTAGAACTTCAAATTGATATTGAATCCCAGCGTGCGGGTGGTAGGCAGCGTAAGCGTTTCCACGCCCTGCACGTTGCTGGTGTTGAAAGCCGCTTCGGGGTCGATGTCGTGCGTCTTCCGGTACAGGAAAGTCAGGTTGTGGGCGACGAACGACAGGGTTAGCGCTTCCAGCCCCGCCTTTTTAATCAGGCTTCCATCGAAAGAGTAGCTGAGCTTCACCTCGCGCAACTTGACATAGGAGGCGTCGTAAATGTATGCCTCGTTAATGCTGTAGGAGGATTTATAGTAATCGGCGGCGGAGAGGATAACGCTGTTCGGCGTTCCGTCTTCCTTTACGCCTTCAAAGATAATACCGTCGTCGCGTTGCCGTCCCGATCCGTCGGTGTAGGTCAGCCCGCCAAACTCCGCGCCGCGTCCGGGCAGGGTTCCCTTGTACACGCCGGCATAGTAGCCCGTCTGGGCGCTGCCCGAATAGATGCTTCCGCCGATGCTGGCGTCAATCAATACGGAGAGGTCAAACTTTTTGTACGTAAAACGGTTGGTGATGCTGCCTGACCAGTCGGGCGTATAGTGTCCCAGCACCTTGTTGTCGGGGTCGGCTTTGGGGCGTCCGTTATCGTCCACGATGATGTTACCGGCGACATCGCGCTTGTAGGCGGTGCCATACAGCGCCCCGTAGCGTTCACCCACGGCAGCTATGACCTCTGCGCCCAACGCACCGATAACGTATTTGTCGAGCAGCCCCTCTTTGTCCAGTTCCACTACTTTACTGATGTTGGCAGCGTAGTTCAGTCCCAGGTTCCAGGTAAAATCTTTCATCTTTAACGGGGTCACGTCCAGTTGCACCTCAATACCCTTATTGTTGATTTTTCCGGCGTTGATAAGCTGGTATTCGTAGCCGCTTGCCGACGAGGTCTGCACTTTCAGAATCTGGTCAATACTGTTTGTGTTGTAAAACGCAACATCTAACAGGATCCGGTTGTCCAGCAGCCCCAGTTCAAGCCCCAACTCGGTAGAGCGGGTTTTTTCGGGACGAATATCCGGATTGTTTTTTTGTTTGGAGGATGTCTGTATCGGGTTGCCGTTGAAGGCGGTCTGGATGTTATAGACGGTCGCCAGTTGGTACGGCCCGGCGTCGTTGCCTACTTCAGCCCAGCCTCCACGCAGTTTTACAAAGCTCAGGGCGCCGCTTTTCAGCCCCAGCAACTCCGACAGCACCAGACTTCCCGTTACCGACGGATAAAAGTACGAGCGGTTATCCCGCGGCAGGGTGGACGACCAGTCGTTGCGGCCCGTCAGATTGAGGTAGGCATAATTCCTGAACCCCAGCTGCGCGGATGCAAAAAGGCTATACACCCTCAGCGCGCTGTAGTAATTGGTCGACTCCAGCGGGTCTTTGGAATTGGACAGCGAAAACAAGTCGGGCGCTGCCAGCTTGGGCGCCTTTTGATAGTTGTTGCCGTACGAATTGTTGCGCACGTTGAAGCCGCCCAGTGCATTCAGGCTGAAATCGCCTGTCAGGTTGCGCGTAAAGTTCAGTATGGCTTCCGTGTTGCTTTCGCTGACCGTATAGGCATCTTCGGTATAGGAGCCGTCGGGCACGCCGTTCGTTCCCGTTTTAATTTTGTACTTGCGGCGGTCGTTGTAGTAATCGGTTCCCGAACGGAAACGGAAGTCCAGGCCTTCCAGCAGGTTCACGCTGAAATGCACGTCGCCGAGGAGACGGTTGCGATCCTGCTCCACCGTATTGTAATAGGCCCGCCAGTAGGGATTGCTGTAATAGCTGCTATTCCAGTTGCGGTTCCAGTCCTTTTTCAGTTCCGCCATATCCACCTGCCTGCCAAACCAGAAGAACTGAAGCATCACGCCGGCGGCACGCTGACCGTATGAGCCTCCCGGCAGGTTGGGCGCGTCCGTGATAATGTAGTTGACGTTCGCCCCTACCTTAATGCGCTTCGTGAGCTGGTAGTCGGCATTCAGCGTGAAGTTGGTCTTTTTTATCTCCGTATTGGGCACGGTGCCTTTCTGATCCTGATAGTTTAAGCCGAGCCGAAAATCATACCGGTCGTCCGAGTTAGCGATCGCAATGCCGTAATCCTGCGTCACGCCCGTTTCAAAGAAATCCTTCACGTTATCGGGATGCGGCACAAAAGGCACCGGCACGCCGTTGGAGTGGAACTGCGGTATCAGCTGCCCGTCCATTCTCGGCCCCCAGCTTTCGTCGGCGCCGTCCTGTATGCCGCCGCCTTTTCCGTCAACATAACTGAACTCCCCGTTCTCGCCCTGTCCGAATACGTCCTGAAACTCCGGCAGCGTGGCTACCCTGGCAAAAGATGTGCCTATGTTGGCTGTCACCCCCAAACCTCTCTGCCCCTTGCCCGATTTGGTCGTGATAAGCACCACGCCGTGCGCAGCCCGCGAACCATAAAGCGCCGCTGCATTCGGGCCTTTCAACACATTGATGGACGCAATATCTTCGGGATTCAGGTCGGCGATGGCGTTTCGGAAATCGCGCGACTGGTTGCCGCCCGCCGTGCTCGACGGATACAGCTGCGAATTATCCACCGGCACACCGTCCACAATAAACAGTGGCTGGTTATTGCCGGCAATAGACGTTTCGCCGCGAATCACGATGCGCGACGAACCCATATCGCCCTGCCCGTTGGTGATGCGCACGCCCGCCGCTTTCCCCGCCAGCGCATTCACGAGGTTTGTGCTCGTATTGCCGTCGAGGCGTTCGCCGGTAATACTTTGCGTAGCGTATCCCAGCGATTTCTTTTCGCGTGTAATACCAAGCGCCGTAACCACCACCTCATTTAAAAGGGTTACATCCTCACGCAACAGCACGGTAAGCGACGCCGCAGGTTGCGCTACATTAATCTCCTGACGGACATACCCCATATAATTCACCGAAAGCACAGCCGGAAACGACTTAACATCCAATGAAAAATTACCGTCACTGTCCGTTACAGTACCCACACTTGCATTTACGAGTGAAATACCCGCACCCGCCAAAGGTTCGCCGGTCTTTTCGTCCAGCACCTTTCCGGCCACATTCCCCGTATTTTGCGCCCCTGCGGAAAAAGCAAAAAAGAGAATTGCCATTAAAATAAAACATTTTGATTTTGTCATAAAATGATAAGTTTTTGAATACTTTTGCAAAGATAGAAAAATAAAACGATAGCGACAATACCATATTTATGGCATATTGTATATTGAACAGTTATACTTCGCACGGCCAGGTTATATGCCTTGCCAGGGCATTTATATCAATTATATTTCAGTTTAAGCGCAGGGTCTTTTCAAAATCGGCAGGCGTCAAAATCTTTGCTGTTTTGAATGGATTAAGAGAAAGCAAATCTTTATCGCCTGTTATTAAATAATCGGCACCGGAAACATCTATCAGGTCTAATAGAAAATTGTCTTTAGGGTCACGACTCATAAAATGAGTTGGTTTTATCTCGAATTTTTTCGCAATAGTATCTAAAAGATTGAACAGTTCCCAAACATTTTCTTGAGGAAAATATTTTCTCAACTGTTTTCTTTGGGTAACTTCCTTGATTTCTTCTATGAGTTGTCCGGTAATAATAATAGTGATTCGAGCATCAGCAATGTATTCTTTGATAAAAGACAGTCGTTTACCGATGAGAAAACTTATCCGGACATTCGTATCAAATATGACTTTCATGTTTTTGACGGTCATATATTTGTTGCCTTACAATTTCGATTTCTCTGTCGATCGTTTCCAAATCTAATTCTTCCGTATGAAAGACCGTTAAAAGTTTTGTTAATATCTCACTGATACTTTCTTTTTCAAGCTCTTTTGACAACTTAATTTTTTGTTGTACAGGCATTTGCCTGACTAACGAAAGAATTTGCTCGTATGTTATATCTATATGTAATAATGTTTCCATTTTTATTACTTAATTACATTATCGAGGACAAAGGTAATGATTTTCTTTAAGCACACAATTTATTTTCAAGGTTGGGAAATAAGATTTTCTCTTATTTATCCTGTTCCCGGCTTGCTTATTCAAAACCCGGGTTTGCGGACTTTGACCGTTGTACGGCCTGCTTCAAAGGAATAGCTGTTTGAGTTCCATTATTTTTTTGCGGCTGCATTTTTCTATTATTTCTTCGTCTCCCAGCTGAAATACTACATGACGTGAATTGTCTATCAGCTTGATGATGCTACAGTTGATCAGACACCGGCGGTTCAGGTACACAAAGTTGCCGGGCAGCAGCGCCTCCATCTCATGCAGCGAACTGTAAGCCAGAGGCAGTTTCTCACCGTTCGTCAGCGTAATCTCCAAACAATTGCGGCCCTGCATTTTCAGAATGGCAATACTGGACTTCTTAACCGGAATTTTCCCCTTAAATGTGTTGATGCCGATCGTTTCATTTTTAATCGACGATTCGTAATCGCGTTTTTGCTTATACTTTTCGATTACTTCCCGGATCTGCCTGTTGTCAATCGGCTTGAGGATGTAGTCGATAACGCCGTAACGAATCCCCTTTTGGGCAAAATCAAAATCCCTGTAGGCGGAAATGAAAACAACTTCGGGTAGGTACGGCTTGCCGGAGATCTTCTCCAGCAATTCGCCGCCGTTCATTTTCGGCATCTCATAATCAAGAAACAGCAGGTCATAGAACGTTTCGTCTATCATCTTCAGCGCCGCAAGGGAATTTCCCGTCGAATCAATCTTCGCCTCGGGCAGGTTTTGTCCGACCAGCTCGCACAGTAATTTCCGGGCTATACATTCATCATCTACCACAAGCACTTTTTCTGTCTTTTTCATTTTCAGGGTATAATTAATTATTATTATTCGTTCCCTTGATTTTACCGGAGAGGCGCAGCTCAAACCGTGTTCCGGCGGCTTTCCCGTCACCGCCATAAAGGTCGATTACGTCGAGGCGAACTTCTCCTTTATCGTATTTGTTGATAAAGTCAATTTTCCTGCCAACGATTGTCAGCCCCGAACCGGTGCCCCCGGTTTTCAGCTTCTGCGCGGCGCGGCGACCGATGCCGTCATCTTCCACGGCCAGTACTGTAAAGCCGTCTTCCCGACAGACTTCGATTTTCAAATGACCCGGACCTTCCTTTTGAAAAAACCCGTGCTTGACCGCATTTTCACAGAAGGTCTGAATGATCATCGTCGGCACGGGCAGACTGCGGTCTATCCGTTCATCCACATCCACCGTGTAGTTGAGTTTGTCTCCAAAACGCAATATTTCAAGTTTCAGATAGCTTTCGGCGTATTTCAGCTCCTCGCCGAGAGGCTGAATAAATTTGTCAAGGGCGGCCAGCGTCCGGCGATTGAACGATGAGAACTCGGAAATATACTCCAAAGCCCTGTCGCTGTCATGCAGGATCAGGTAATTGATGCTGTTCAGCACATTGTTGGTGAAATGCGGGATATACCGCGACTTTATGGAACTCGCCATCAGTTTCTCCTGTTCAAATTCCTTCAGTTTCCGAACCGTCAGATAGCGCAGTATAAGCAGGACAGTCACAGACAGCAACACCAGGGCGATCCCTCCCTCCAGCAACAGCCCTCCGGGTGAAAGCCAGAAAGGCGGCGCAATCGTGATTTTTGGGGAAACGACAACCGGCGACCAGTCCGCGCCGTTCATCGACGACTGCACTTCGAGGTAAACCGTTTTGCTTGCCAGATTCTGAAATTCGATGACACGGCCGGTCGTTTGATGCCATTCCGTCTGATAACCGTTCAGGCGATAGCGGAAACGCAGGCTGTCGGGTGCGGCGATGCTCGCTCCACGCAACTCGAATTTGAGGTTATTGTACTCATACCGTAACGTCGCATATACGCCATTTATCGTTGCTACACAGCCACTTATAGGGGGGGGGGGGGGGTAGAACCGAAGCGATCGTTATATAGTCGCATTCCTTGCTTTTATAAGACACGGAAGCGACAAAGGGAGTTACCGTAATGGGCGCAGGTTGCGCCATCAGCGAATCGGGATGAAAGCGCAAAACGATATCGCTGCCGGGAATCCAGACATACCCTTCGTTATCGACGCTCAAACCGTTCTGCATGCACTCAAGCACATCGAAGCCCCGGTAACGGTCGAAACTTCTTATGCCGACGGAATCAAGCCGGTGATAAGCTTCCAGATCAAGGATATTCAGCCGGTCGCGGCTCTCGCCGAAGATCAGGTACCGGTCTCTGTACAGCAGCAGAGTGAGCACCATGTCCTCCGTAATCCTCCGGTCGATGCCGTCCCCGGCTTCGGCAAACAGGCCGTTGTCCGTCCCTTTCCACAGCGTCCCGTTCCCGTCGGCGCACATCGACACTAAAGACCGGTACGGGCGTCCGGCCGTATCGGGCAAAAACGTCCCGTCCGTTTCATTAAAATAGAATCCGCCGCTGAATGAGCCTGCCCGCATCCGCCCGTTCGCATCGCGGCAAACCGAAAGGACATGATTGACGAGAAACGGATACTGCCGAACGGTCAAATCTTCAGTCACGGCGATCAGCGAAGTCGTGTCATTTCTGTCTCCGCCGGCATAAACGCACCGGGTCAGGGTATCGTAATACGCGATGAGCGAACCCCCGCTGTGACGGGTTACATGAACCAGCCTTGCATCATTGCCCTGTTCCGGGTCGAACAGCGCCAGTCCATCCTGAAAATTCAGCCACAGACGGTTTTTCACGTCCGTGCATCCACCCATGTAGCCCATGTTAATTCCTGATAAAAGCCGGCTTCCATCAGGCAAATACATCTTCGCCCGCTGCAGGCGCCCGTCCCTTCCGGCTCGCCAGAAGCCCTTGCTGATGGACGAGAACCACCGGTTGCCGTAGAAATCCGTCTGAGCGCTCCAGACGTCGCAGCTTTCCAGCGGGCTGAGGGCATACGTCTCGAACTGCATGTTATAGAGATTATAAGCGCCGTTTTCCGAAGCCAGCCACAGATTGCCGTTCCTGTCCGCCGTGGCGAAATTTACCCGCTGCATGGTCATCGGGATTTCA
>JAISCL010000093.1 GCA_031265585.1 Tannerella sp.
GCAATATAACCTGTCGATTCCGGCTCATCCAGATCGTGCACCACCTTAAAAACATTGTGGCCGTCGGCGCTCACGAGGGCAAATACCACCTTGTACTGTTCCCTCTCGAAATACCTGTAGTCGTCGCAGGAAACGCTCCCCAACAGAAAAACAGGTATCAATAATAGATTCAAATATTTTTTCATCTCAATCAATTTATAATTTATAATTCACAACTATATTTCGTGCGGGCTGGTTTTGTGGCTCGGCGCAGGGTGTAGAGACGCGATGCATCGCGTCTCTACGGGTACGGGGCACAATTTTAAACCGCGCACAGTATAACCTCACCATCCCGGATTCTGATCCAATGATGGCAATCGCTTGATTTCCGCTCTGGGAATGGGTACAAAAATCATCTTTTTGTTTACCACGCGGCTACCGATGCGCGAAGTATTCGGAACCACGCGCTGATAGAAGCCGTCCTTGCCGGCGTCTATGTTCATGCCCATGATGGGAGCGTTTTCCGTTTCCTCATATTTGCCCCAGCGGCGAACGTCGTAATACCGGCGGTTTTCGTGCAGAAACTCAATCATACGTTCGGTTTCGATATTTGCCTGCACCGTCCCCGGGTCGGCAAGTTCCGATGCGCTCAGTCCGGGAAGTCCCGCACGGTAGCGCACCTGATTGAAACTGTTTTTGATTTCGTCCACGTCGCGGCTGAATGTCCGGCTCTGACCGTCTATTTCGACAGTATGGCTGCTGGTAAGATTATTCAGCGCTTCGGCATACGAAAGCAGGATTTCGGCATAGCGGACTATGGGAAAGGGCTTGTCCAGTCTTCTGGCGTTTGCTCCGTTCCATGCATCCATATGGTTAACCGTTTTTTTCAACACATATCCCGTTGGCGGTATGTTCACGGCATCGCTGACGCCTCCCTTTCCGTTGGGATCGCCATAATAGTAAGTGATAGTGAGGTTGTACAGTCCGGACGCCGTTGTAGATTCGCAGGGCCAGAAACATTCGCTGAATCCTGTCGAGGCATAGAAACGCGCTTCCCTGTTAATGTACATGTTTGACACTTCCCCGCTTGGAGTGAACTGATATCCGGAAAAGGCTTTCAGCGCATTGCCTGCGGAAAATCCCGTTTCGGAATACGGATATCCGGCGCTGGAATTATCAATGTTGCGTCCATCCACCATTTTATAGGCGTCTATTATCTTCTGGGTAACGCTTATTCCGTTATATCCACTGGCAGATACGGGAAAAAAATGCCGTGAAAAGTCCCTCACGGCAGTAGACGTTCTTCCCCATACCAGTTCCGGATTGACGGACGAGACCGTTTCGCCATTGAACATTTCGGAATATGACCTGTAGGGATCAATTCCCGTTGCCCCGTTTGGGTAGTCGCCGTAATAGTCCGGGTCGGAAACAACTCCTTCGGGCAGCGCCGGCGTATCTTCATCCGCAACTACCGTATGAAGCGCGTATAAAGGTCTTCCCGCGTCCGTCAGCTCCATAACCCTTTTGGCTGCCGCTGCTGCTACCGCCCAGCGTTTTTCATCGGGCATCTGCGAGACATAATGTACCTCGTCGGCTTTGCGAATCCAGTTGCCGAAACAGGTACGCGCCGCCTGTCCCCCGTTAAAGAGCGGACTGGCATGAATCAGGCGTAAACGGGCTGTCAGGCCGTAGGCGGCGCCTTTGACGGGACGTCCGAAATCCATGAGGGGAACCATTGCAGGCATATATTGAGCCGCCTGTTCAAACTCCGTACAGATATATTCCACCGCCTCGTCGTATGTACTTCGTGGGCGGTCGTAATATTCGATGACTTCGTTATTCTCCAGTATTTCGTCGCCCAGAAGTACCGGTGGTCCGAAATCCATAAGAAGCTGATAGTAGGCGTATGCCCGATAGAAGCGGGTATAGCCCAGTATTCGAAGTCTTTCGGAAGCCGTCCAGTCGGAAGCTTCGTCAATGCGTGCAAGTATGGTGTTGCACTTCCGGATAATCTTGTACAGATTGCCCCATGTGTTCAGGGCGCCAAGATTGTCGGGCGTCAGTTCGCCAAGTACAAAAGCCATTCCTGTGAAACCGGACGACGTCCGGAATAAAGTGAATGCCTCGTCGCCGGCAAGCGGACCGGGAGTATATGAATTTTGATAGATCTGCCCCTCGTCGGGAAACATTGCCGCCATTCCCCACATGTAGGCTTCAATATACCTCTTCTGACCAAAAATGGAATCCAGCTTCAACTCGTCACTGAAATAACGGTCTACATTCAGAAAATCACTGCAGGAGGACAGACTGACTGTCAACAGTAAAACTCCCGCCATTATTTTAAAATAAAACTTTTTCATCATTATAATTCATTACAGATTAATATATATTTGCAGCGTATATACGGCGGGAATGGGATATACCCGCCCGTTGAACTGTGCCTGTTCGGGGTCAAAGGTTTTAACCCTGTCCCAGACATGCAGGTTTGTGCCTACCAGTTGAATGTCGATGGAAGCCACTCCGATATACCGTAATGCCTGATTTTTCAGGTTATAGTTGAGGGTTACTTCCTGCAGGCGCAGATAGCGTGCATCTCCCATCCAGAAATCGGACAGCTGGGAATTGTTCGCGTTATTTCCGTATTTGAGTTTGGGAAACAGCGCATTGGGGTTTTCAGCCAGTGCGGGGTCGATACCGTGAGCCAGTGCATAGTCCATGGGAATCCAGCGGTTGGCTGGATCGTTTACCAGCGTCAGCACATTGCCCCACTTGCCGTCGTGAAAGGGAACATAGCCCATACCGTTGTTGTAAGTCATGTCGTTGTGGGTCACGGACTGTCCCACACGGTAGTAGTCTGTCCTGCCCCGTCCCTTGAACATTACGCCTACCGTGAAATTCTTGTAGCGGAACTCTCCGCCGAATCCGTACATCAGAAGCGGATAGGTACTGTATGAGAGTGGCACTTTGTCGTCATTGTCTATCTTTCCGTCTCCGTTCACATCCTTGTATTTGATGTCTCCGGGCTGCACCGCTCCCCATGCCTGGGTGGGGCTGTACTGTATTTCCTCCTCGCTTTTGAAAAGTCCGAGCGAATGAAACCCGCGAAGCACGCCGTTCGGCAGTCCGGTGCGTTCCAGATAGGGATATTTTTCATATACCTGTTCCCAGTTCTGTACCAGATTTTTCGAATAGGTGTAATTTCCCCTCAGGGTGAAATGCATGTCCTTGCCGAGTTCCTGCATATAGCTGATGTTTCCGTCGGATCCGTAACTTTTCATTTTTCCCACATTTCCGTAAGGCATATTGGTCAAGCCTACAAAATCGGGTACCTGAATACGTTGCTGAAAGATCCCGTCGCGCTGATCCTGAAAAAAGTCCACTACGAAGGAAATCTTTTCATCCCATAAACGCCCTTCGATACCGATATCGCCCTTTATCGCCTTTTCCCAGGCAAGATTATCGGCGCCTACATACGCTTCATCGACTGTCTCGACCGTATTAACCACTCCTCCCACAACAGAGCCGCTCGACATGTTTACCATGGTAAGATACGGGAATCGTCTGTTGCCGGCAAGACGGTCGTTTCCTACCGAACCGTAGGAACCCCGGAATTTTAAAAAGCTAAGCCAGGGCAACCTGTCCTTTACTAACTCATAGCCCGTTGGAACCCATCCAAGCGCCATGGATGGAAAGAAGCCGTACTGCTTGCCGGGCTGGAAATTCTCCGAACCGGTGTATCCAAAGTTTACGTCCATCATGTAGGTATCCCTGAAACTGTAGGTAAGCCTGCTTGATACGCCCTGATACCGGAGGGGAATAGCGCTCATGCTGGTAGTAGCGTCATTGCTGTCCTTCTGGTCGCTGAGATAGTAGTAAACCAGTCCGGATACGCGGTGATCCGTGCCAAACAGCTTGTTATAGTTTAAAGTGCCTTCCATATGGTATTTGCGATACTGACGGGTATTTCTATTATAGAGCGCCGTACTTGCATGTACCATTTCGCGCATCACTAATCGGCCAAGTGCATTCCGGGACTGTGCCTGATAGAGCGCCGGCATTATATACCGGCGCTCGTCAAACCAGCTGTTTATGTCGTAGGCTCCCTGTATTTTTACATTCAGTCCGTCAAGCAGGGAGGACAGATCCTGATCAAGCGCCATGGTAAGCTTTCCCTTGTACTGCTGGTTGGACGACTGTCCGGTATGATTTATCAGCACGTAGGGAGAAGTCATAGCGTCCGCTCCTCCGGCAGGCAACATGCCGTTGGAATAAACCGTAGGAAACAGCATGGGATTTATCTGCGACTGGGCTGCCCAGATATAGTCGGTATTCGCTATTCCGGGCCGGTTACTTATGGACAGAAAGGCGTCGGAACCGAAATACACCTTGGTGGATTTCGTAAGATTGATATCCAGATTGGTACGGAAAGAGTAGGTATTGTAGCCTACATTTGACGAGTATATGCTGTTTTTGTCCTGCTTGTAGGCGGCGCTTTCGTCGGATACTCCCAGACTGATAAAGTAACGCGCCACGCTTCCGCCGCCGCGGGCACTGACATAGTAGCTCTGCTTGAACGAGTTTCTGTTCAGGATTTCGTCCTGCCAGTTAACGTCGGGATACATGTCAAGATCAAGTCCGTCCCTGATAATCTCCATTTCAATATCCCTGTATATCGGCGTTTCGCCGCGCACTTCCAGCGCTTCATTCACCAGTGTGGCATAGTCGTAAGCGCGGAGATACTCCGGTACCCGCTTCAGGTGCGAGAGCGAGAAATTTGTCCGTGCGGTAATGCTCAGTTTGCCTTCCTCGCCGCGTTTGGTCGTGATCAGCACCACTCCGTTTGCACCGCGCACGCCATAGACAGCTGTAGCTGAGGCGTCCTTCAGTACGGAAAAGCTCTCTATATCGGCGGGATCAACCGTGTTGATGTCACCTTCCAGTCCGTCAATCAATACTAAAGCTCCCGCATTGGCGCCAAAGGTGCCGATACTGCGCACCCAGAACTCGGAAATGTTCTGACCGGGTTCTCCGCTGGTTTGCAGGGAAATCACTCCCGCCACCTTGCCGCCGAGCAAATTGGCGACCGAAGTGGTCGGAACTTGAAGTTCCTTTGCATCCACGGTAGTAACGGCGGCTACAGATGATATTTTCCGCTGCTTGCCCAGGGCAGTTACAACCACTTCATCCAGTTCCTCCGCCATCTCGGTGAAGCGTATTTCCAGGTCTTTCTTTTCACCGGAAACATAATATTCTATCTTTTCGTATCCTATATAATGAAATACGATGATATCGCCTTTGTCGGCTTTGATGCTGAACTTGCCGTCCCTGTCGGAAGTCGTGCCTATGTTGAGCCTGTCCTTCAGATATACTGCAGCACTCGGAAACGGCTCGCCCGTTTCGTCATATACCGTCCCCTCAATTACAAATGTCGTGTTCTGTGCCGAAAGGGCGAAACAGAAAAACATCCCTGTCAGTAATAATATGATTCTTATTTTCATCTTGTATATTCGATTTTTAGTATTATTCAATTGCAAGTTTTCTGATACGTGCATTGCCATAGTCACCTACATATACCGTTCCGTCAGGGACTTATTCGGGAAAAACGGTTAAGCAGACAAAACAGGACAGGGATAAGACAAAAGGCACATCTGTAAGCAGATACATTGCTTTTTCTGTTGTTTTTTAATATGGATACGCGCATA
>JAISCL010000113.1 GCA_031265585.1 Tannerella sp.
ACAGTTGGAGCTTTTTTATTGATTTCTCCTGCCTGTTTTTTTCTTAACCATTACTTGCTACCGACAGATTGGCGGCTGGGATACACCTTACCCTATTTCCTTTTTCTTATAACACCTTAGGTTATCAGGATCTCCTAAGGTTCCTATAAGCTTTTTTTCTATAAGCTCGCCTCTTCTTCGGTGATGACGCCTGCCGGCGTCAGCCTGCAATGTACAAAACGATCCCGCGTGAAGTATAATTCCCCACTTCCATGCTTAGTGCTCCAATACGCTTATTTTCAGCCGAATCCCTTAGTAGCCAGGGCAATCGCCTCCCCCGCTTATTGGGAACTTGTGAGCCTCGCAAATTTATTCCGTTCTGGTTGGTTGTGTAGAGACAGGGCATGCCCTGTCTCTACCGGGCGAGGCAATTACAGTCACACCTTGACGCAATCAGTACTTCACCTTTCCTTTATCAAATCCATCAGTTCGTCGATGGAGAGCTTGGCTGAGCGGTCGCTTCCTTCGAGCAGGGATTCGGCCAGGTCGCGTTTTGTGCTGTGCAGCTGGATGATTTTCTCTTCGATGGTCTGTTTGGCTACCAGGCGATAGACCGTCACCGGGCGAAGCTGTCCGATGCGGTAGGCGCGGTCGGATGCCTGGTCTTCGATGGCCGGGTTCCACCATGGGTCGAGGTGTATGACGTAATCGGCCGCCGTCAGGTTGAGGCCCAGACCGCCGGCCTTGAGGCTGATCAGGAAGAAGTCGCCCGTACCACCCTGGAATGCGCGCACCTCCATGATGCGCTTCATTGCCTGCGTGGAACCGTCCAGGTAGCAGTAGCTAAATCCGGCCTGATCCAGCGCTTGGCGCACGATGGTCAGATGCGTCACAAACTGGCTGAACACCAGTGCGCGATGGCCGTTATCCTTCAGCTCGGAAGCGATCTGGAGAAAGGTGGACAGCTTGGTCGATTCGATTCCTATTTCAGGGGAGACCAGCGCCGGATGACAGCATGCCTGGCGCAGGCGGGTGATTTCGGCCAGCACTTTGATGTGCTTGCCGCCCTGCGGACTGTCGTCGCTTTCCAGCGATTCAACCGCCTTGCGACGTAGCGTCTCGTAAAACGCCGCCTCTTCGCTGCTGAGCGTGATTTTCCAGACGATTTCCGTCTTGGGCGGCAGTTCCTTGAGTACGTCCGTTTTGATGCGTCGCAGGATGAACGGCGTGATCAGGTTCTTGAGACGTTCGCGGGTGCGTTCGTCGGTGGGGCGGACGAATGTTTCGTTGAAATGGGACAAATCGCCGAGCAGTCCCGGGTTGATGAACTGGAACAGGTTCCACAGTTCGCCCAGGTGATTCTGCAGCGGCGTGCCGGTCAGTATGATGCGGAAATCCGCCTGCAGGTTCATGGCCGCTTTCGACGTTTTGGTATTATAGTTCTTGATGGCGTGCGCCTCGTCCAGGATTACGGTCGCCCAGTGCTTCGCCGTGAGCGTTTCTTCTTCGGAAAGCAGCAGCCCGTAGGAGGTGACGAGCAGGTCGCCGGCTTCGAGCGAGGCCAGCGTGGCGGCGCGGTCGCCGTTGTCGTGCAGCGTTTTGACGCGAAGCGCAGGGGCGAAGCTGTTGACTTCGCTGACCCAGTTCTGCGTCACCGAGACGGGCGACAGTACCAGTGCCGGGCCTTCCTGCATGCGGTGCAGCAGTACGGCGATGGCCTGTACGGTCTTACCCAGTCCCATGTCGTCGGCCAGGCAGGCGCCGGCACCCCATTCCGAGAGGCGGATCATCCACTGGAAACCGGTCGTCTGATAGGGACGCAGCTCCGTCTGCAACAGTGGCGGGACGACGGCCGGCTCCGACTGCTGCGCCGCTTCCAGACGCTTGCGGAAATCAAGCCAGGCCTTGTCTACCTGCAGATTCTCGAACTCGTCGAACGAACTGATCACCGACGCCGAAGCAAAACGGTTCAGGACAACGCCGCTTTTCGATTCCGACACCAGGCCTTCCAGTTCGGCCAGACGGCTGCGGAGCTGTTCGCTGAGCGCGAGAAATTCCCCCTCTCCCAGCTCGATGAAGCGTCCGCGCCCGGCCCGTACCAGTTCGAGTAGACTCTTCAGCGACAGGACTATCTCTTCGTCCACCTTCAGTTCGCCTTCCAGTTCAAACCAGTTGACGTTGCTTTTGACCCGCAGGCGGAGGTCGCCCGCCACGACTCTCCGGCGTATCCTCAGACGTTCGCCTTCGGGCCATTCCACGACGCAAATGTCTTGGTGGCGTTTCAGCACGTCGAGCAGTTCGAGCGAATCGAGCGGATTGTTGAATGTCATGAGCGAGCCGTCGGTCGTGCGGACATTCTTAATCGACCGGATGTCCATGTACAAGAGGTCGTTGTTCGCCCTTTCCACCTCAAGGTCGCGGGTCGCCTGTACGCGTTCGTCGTTTTCGTTTGCGATCAGCGTCCTTCCGCCGCGTCCCGGCTTGCAGTAGGGCGGATGAGTGCCGAACGGTTTGGCGAACAGTTCGGCTTTCAGGCCGTCGCCCAGCGGCAACAGCTGCACGCGGATGCGCGTATCGGCATCGATCTGCCGCAGTTGATCGGCGATTTCGTCCATCGGCAGGTCGGACTGCACCTGCAGGTGCACGCTGAAATGCTTCGCTACCCGCAGCAACTTGTCGTATCCCTGTTCGGGAATCGGCCGGCAGTTCGACACGGCCTGTAGGATTTCGTTCTGGAACTTGTTCAGGTTGTACACCTTGTAGCGCGTGTTCGTTTCTTTCAGTACCATGACTCCTTCGTGCGGATAGGGAATGTCGCATTCGATCCTGTAATAATTGCCCGCCACCTTGACGACGTTGAGCGTCGGCTGCGCGGCAATCAGTTCGACGTGGATGCCGCTGTCTTCAAGAAAGATGTAAGGATGTCCGATCATCTCGCGAATAGCGTTGCGTCCCATCGCGTAGGAGTACTTGGTTTCGCAGGCGGCGATGCGCCTGTCCTGTTCGGTCATGCAGTCCACCTTCCCCTCAGCGAAATTCGCCAGTGTAACGACTTTGCCCTCCGACCACTCTCCTTTTGCATTGCGCGTTTGCAGGACGGGATAGACGCGGAGGCCGTCGAAATGAAAGCGATAGGCGAGACGTGTATTCCCGTTGTCGGATTCCTGGCGGATGACCGACTGGACGGCATCCAGCGAGAGGTAGGTGTTCAGCTGCCTTTCCCAGTCTTCCAGCGGCTTGATGCGCGAAAGCAGCGGCGCATAACCCAGCTGTTTGCCCAACTGTTCACAGACGCGGAGGCTTTCGGTCATGCGGAACCACTGCACCAGAAGCCCGGCTATCTCGTAGGCGATGACGTAATACCTGTTTTCCACGGCTTTCAGCATCCTCCGTTCCAGATCGTACGCCTGATCCCGCGACGCGGGGGGCTTCCCGGCGAATCCCATAACGATGGACGTCCATAACAGTTGTTCGGCATTTTGAGCGGTGGAGGGTAGCTTCCGGAAACGGACGGCCATCTTGGCTGCCTTTTCCGCCGTTTCGATCCGGTGTTCGCATATCTGTTTAAAAAACAGATAGGTAGAGGAGATGGGCTCCGTAACTTTTTCGTCGGCGATCTTCCGGAGCACCGGGGCATATTTTTCCTGCTCCTTCGAGAACCAGGCCACGATGTAAAACAGGGCGGCCTCGGATATTCCCGGAAGGTGCGTATCCTTATACTTGTGGCGCTGCTTTCTCAGGCCCTTTTCAAACAGTTCCAGCGCCGGATTCGTCCGGCCATCCAGGAAGGTGGAAATGGCCTGCGAGAAATAGGTAACCGGCTCGTCCTCGCAGGGAAGCGACAGTTGCTGCGCCCGCTTGAAATCGCCCTGTATGATAGCGGCCTCGGCCTGGAGGCTCAGTTTTTCGACGTATTCACAGTTTTGCAGTTTGCTGTCCAGTTGTTCCAGCAGGGCGAAGGAATCCAGCCTGGATGCGGTCTCGCGCAGGGTGTGTCCGTAAATCATCCCGACGATCGTGGCGGACAGGCGGGGAATGGCCTCGTCGTATGCCGGCTGCGAAAAGAGGTACACCAGGTTTCCCACCTGCTCCTTGTCGCGAAGCAGGAGTTCCTTTTCGGCTGCCGCCAGTTGATCGGGCGCATGACACAGCGCCTTCAGATATTCCTGCAGGCAGCCATAATTGCGTCCGATACGGTATCCGTAATAAGGCATGCCGCTTCTTTTGTCGAGCAGTTCCCGCGGAATCAGCGGAAAAACCCAGACAAGTATGGGGTTGTTGAGGATATACCCTTTGGTGAGCGGGTCTTTTCCGATTAGTCCGGCTTTCACTTCGTGGTCAATCTCCTCCTGTAATTTTGTCTTGTCGATGGGTTTGATGTTTCCCATCGACCAGCAGATGTCATTAAAGCTCATAGGAAAACGGGTCAGCGCAAGGTGGTGGATTATACCCTGCGTCTCGTCATCGAGCGACAGATATTCCTGAATTTGTTCGTCAAGCATGGTGTGTAATGAAAATAATTTGCAGGTACAAAAGTACAACAGATTCCGGAATAATCGAAATGTACGCCTCTATAAATCTTTTTCAAATCCCGGATAAAACTTCGGAAAATGTTTTTTATGGATTGAAATATTGTGCACAGACATGATTGTTACTGATATGGCGGACTAAATAGATACTCCCCCTTTTTCTTCATATAAATTGAAAAACGCATACCATTGTGTCGTCCTGTTTTTCTTAAACACGGAAAAAAAGAACTTTTCTCCGTACTTTTTAAAATGAGGCGGAGCGATTCTTTTTTGTCGGTTTGGAAGAGTTGTTATAATGTCATTAACAAGCTCCTCCATGTATTTTTCCGATGATTCCAAAAAGCCGAAGTAACCGTTCTCATACAAATATGTGAAACTTCGTTCAGATATTCCCGGACTTCCGGCAGGAATAAGACTTTCATTTCCTGCCTTTTTTAAACATTTCTCTCAAATCCTCTTTTACTCCCGCTAAAAGTTGTTCGGCTGTTATTGCTCTTGCCAGATCCGCATCCGGTTTAAGAATGTAATCTTTATCTGTTACGGTATCATTATCCGGTATGGGGACTATTTTATAGGACTTGTTCTTTCCTCTTCGGATAAGGATTTCCAGACCCTCGTCCACCTTGTCAAGATAACTCTTTTGTTTTTCCCTGAGTTCTCTGGAGCTTACTACTAACATTTGTTTGAAATTTTATATTTGTGTGGCAAAGATAGTGCGTTTTTCTGTTTTTATTTTTATATTTTCAGGGGGAAATTGTAACTTTGGCAAATTTTTAATCTGACGATGTTTTTTAGAGATGTAACAGGACAGGATGAACTGAAGCTGCAATTGACGGATTCGGCAAGGATAGGAGTTGTTCCTCATGCACGTCTGTTTTGCGGTGAGGAAGGAAATGGCGGATTTCAGCTTGCATTTGCTTATGCCCGGTATCTTAACTGTACGAATCGCGGGGAAACGGATGCATGCGGTAAATGTCCCTCATGCCTCAAGTATAATGAATCGGCACACCCGGATCTGCATTTTGTTTTTCCGATGATATCGAATAAAAGCGCAAAGAAGGAGGTTTGTGACGATTATCTGCCCGAATGGCGTGAGTTCCTGAAAACCCGGGTGACGGAACATTCTTATTTCAATATAGATACATGGCTCGCATGGATAGGAGCTGAAAGTAAGCAGGCTGTTATTTATGCGGCGGAAAGCGAAAGGATCATTCACAAGATGAACCTTCGTATCTATGAAGCCGATTACCGTGTACTTTTTATATGGATGCCGGACCGGATGAATATGGCCTGTGCCAACAAGCTTCTGAAGATGATCGAAGAACCGCCGGCAAATACGGCCATACTGATGGTTACGGATCATCCGGACGGGGTATTGGGCACGATCGTTTCGCGTTCCCAACTTGTGCAGGTGCGCCCGATAAAACAGGAAATACTGGCGGGGACGTTAACTGATGTATGGGGAGTGCCGGAGGAGGATGCCGCACAGATCTCTCATTTGTCCGGGGGAAACTATTTCAAGGCGACGGAATTACTTACCGTAGATAATGATAATGCTTATTTCCTGGAAAAATTCAAGACAATCATGCGGAATGGCTGGACGCGGAATGTGGCGGCTATGAAGTCTTTTTCGGAAGAAATGGCTTCTATGGGACGGGAAAGGCAGAAGGGCTTTTTATCGTTTTGCCAGCGTCAGATACGGGAGAATTTTATCAGCTGCCTGCATGAGCCTTCTTTGAATTACATGAACAGGGAGGAAGCGAACTTTGCCGGGAATTTTTCACCTTATGTGAATGAACGGAATGTCATGGAGCTGATGGACGAATTGTCTCTTGCCGAAAGACATATCGGTCAGAATGTAAATTCAAAAATGGTTTTCTTTGACCTTTCAATGCGTATTATTGTACTGATAAAGAGTTGAAATAATCCGGCAGTGTAATGATTTTAATAAATGATGTAAATATGAAAACGGGGATTTTGGTTATGGTTTTGATATGCGGAATGTATGGATGTAGCGTGAAAAATGAGAAGATACAGTATCCGGTGGCGGAAAGGCAGGAGGTGACGGATGATTATTTCGGGACGGCCGTTCCGGATCCTTACCGCTGGATGGAAGATGATACGACTGAAAAGGTGGCCGAATGGGTGGAGGTTGAAAACAGAGTGACGCAGGTTTATCTTGACAGGATTCCTTTCCGGGAACGGCTGAGGCAGCGCTTGACGGATCTAACGAATTATGAAAAGATAGGCATGCCGTTTAAAAAGCATGGCAAATATTATTACTACAGGAATGACGGGCTGCAGAACCAGAGCGTCCTTTATGTAAAAGAGACGCTTGACGGCGAGCCGTCGGTTTTGCTGGATCCGAACAGTTTGTCGGACGACGGGACGGTGGCTCTTTCCGGCATCTCTTTTTCTAATGATGGCCGCTACCTGGCTTATACGGTTTCACGTAGCGGGAGCGACTGGCGCGAAATCTATGTGATGGACCTGGCTACGAAACAGCTGACCGGGGATTATATCCGTTGGGCTAAGTTTACCGGCGCCGAGTGGGAGCGCGACGGTTTTTACTACAGCGCTTATGATGCCCCCGAAGAAGGAAAAGAGTATTCCGGTGTAAATGAAAACCACAGGATCCTCTATCATAAACTGGGTACGGCCCAGGAGGAAGATGTGCTTGTTTATGAAAATAAAAAGTATCCGAAACGCTTCTATACGGCGTGGGTAAACGATGATGAAACGCTGCTGTTTGTCTTTGAATCGGGTGAAGAACGTGGGAATAACCTTTTCATGAAAGATTTGCGTAAGCCCCAATCGCCGTTTATGCAGCTTACGGAGGATTTTGAATATGAATACAGTCCTGCGGAGGTGATCGGCGAAGACATCTATTTTTATACGAATTACGGGGCGCCCAAATATCGCCTGATGAAAGCTGCCGCCGGCAAACCTGCACTGGCGGACTGGAAGGACGTGGTACCGGAGTCCGGGAATGTACTGAACAATGTATCGTTTATCGGGGGGAAAATGATCCTGTCATATACAAAGGATGCGTCCGATCACGCGTATGTCTATTCGCTTGACGGCAAACGGGAATGTGAGATCGCGCTTCCGACGTTCGGCTCGGTAAGTTTCAGCGGGGATAAGGACGACCCGGAAACGTTCTATCTTTTCACCTCGTTTATTTTCCCGGGTACAGTCTACCGGTATGATCTTGACGGGAATAAATCGGAGAAGTACCTTGCACCCGATGTCCGGTTTAACGCCGATCAGTTTGTGACCGAACAGGTCTTTTACACGAGTCGGGACGGAACGGAAATCCCGATGTTTATAACCTGCAGGAAGGGGCTGCGGCGCGACGGCAGGAATCCCGTTTACCTCTATGCATACGGGGGGTTTAATATCAGTCTGTTTCCGTCGTTCTCTACCTGGCGTATTCCGTTCCTGGAGAATGGCGGCATCTATGTCCAGGCAAACCTGCGCGGGGGAGGTGAATACGGTGAAGAATGGCACATTGCGGGGACAAAAATGCAAAAGCAGCATGTGTTTGATGATTTTATTGCCGCGGCCGAGTATCTTGTAAAGGAAAAGTATACGGTGAATGAAAAAATATGTATTGCCGGAGGATCTAACGGGGGACTTCTGGTGGGAGCGGTGGTCAACCAGCGTCCCGAGCTGTTCGGGGTCGCCCTGCCGGCAGTCGGGGTGATGGATATGCTGCGTTATCATCGATTTACGATCGGCTGGAACTGGGCGAGCGATTACGGAACGAGCGAAGACAGCCGCGAAATGTTTGAATACCTCTACGGATATTCGCCGCTTCATACGGTACGGAACGACGGGACGCCCTATCCGGCCATCCTGGTGACTACGGCCGATCATGACGACCGTGTCGTCCCGGCACATTCCTTTAAGTATACCGCCGCCCTCCAGGCCGCCCGTACGGGAGACGCCCCCAAACTTATACGCATAGAAACAAAGGCCGGGCACGGAGCTGGCAAACCAATCAGCAAGATCATTGAGGAATATACGGATATATATTCTTTTGCCATGTACAATCTGGGAATGAATCCCCGGATTTTTGAATAATCATACCGGTCAGGGATGAAAAAGAATTGTCCACGTCCGGCGCCTTGCGGCGGTGGGACGTGGACAATTTGTTGTTGTTGTTGTAGAGACGCGATGCATCGCCTACGGCCTATCTGATTATTTTCTTCACTCAGCCGCTGTCGCCCCGAACAATCAGCACACCCTCAGGCAAACCGTACAGGTCAAACGTTGCAATACCGGGCTGCTTCTGCGCCTGATAGATCATCCTGCCATCAAGCGAATAGACCGCGATGCGTTCGGCAACAGGCGTGTTGACGAACAGACAGCTATTGAAATAACGGACGTCCGTCGCACCGACTGTTGCGTTGCTGACATCGTCGATTCTGACCGTGCCGCTGTTTGTTCCCGATGCAGGCGAAACGCTTACCCAGGCTTCGGAACCGGTTGCCGTCCAGCTGGTTTTCGACTGTATCGTAATGTCCTGCGAGCTGCCCTCTGCCACAAGCTCAATATCTAGGTGTTTAGTAAGTTTGGTAAAATGATAGTTATCGTTTGGGGAAACGATAGTTATCGTTTTTTGAAAACATCCCGATCTTTTTCCGAAGAGAGACCGGGACGTTTTTTTTACGCATCCCCCCCTTACAACCTGAGTTCGGGATAAGGTGTTATAAGAAAAAGGAAAAAGGGTAAGAATAAGTGTATCCCAGCCGCCAATCTGTCGGTAGCAAGTAATGGTTAAGAAAAAAACAGGCAGGAGAAATCA
>JAISCL010000181.1 GCA_031265585.1 Tannerella sp.
GTGAGTAATGAACAGTGAGGGCGGATCAGGCCGCAGGGGTGCAGGACGTCCTGAAAAGCGGAACGGACGCCGGGGCAGGGAAGAGTTGCTTCCGAACCCCATGCGTCCGTCTGAAAATCGGGAAATGCCGTATAACTTTCCGTATTGAAAAAATATGTATCTTGACGCGCGTATGTGTTGCGCAGGCGATCAATAACGCGCGTAGCGCGTATGCGTATCTTATTAGAGAGAGAGAGAGAGAGAGAGAGTAGTAAATATATTCATAATAAACAAATTAAAAGGCATAAAAATACTTAACACCTTTCTATTTTTTGTTTCCTGTATGAATAATGTATTGTGTCTCATGTTTTCTGTTTGTTAACCGTTCTTGTTTTTCGGTCGGGGCAAAGGTAAAATATTTTTTTTATTTACTGCAAGAAAAAACTAAAAAAAAATATTTTTTCTTTTCCTGTCTCAAAAACAATGTACAAAACTGTCCCGCGTATTATTCTTAATTGGGTATGTATCCGCTTTCGGCGATTACGGGCTTTGCGGTGTCGGAGGTGAGGAGTTCATAAAGTTTGTATGTCATTGAATTTTTGTCCTGACCGGCCCGGATAGCCACGTGCACCTCCGATACAAAAGGATATGTCCTGCTTTTGATTGATTTTTCGCTGGGAAAAATACCGTTTACGCATATCCGGGGCACCTCCCCGTCTGTTACCCGTACCATGACCCGTTTATAGTAATCAAAAGTGTAGCATATAGCCCCGGGGGATCTCATCTCTGCAAAAACCCCGGCCATTGAGACAATTTCACTTGCCTGATTCTTAAATTCGTCGCTGATTTCTTTCCCGTTCATGACTAAGCTCTCCATGACCTCCTGGCTGCCCGAGTTGCGGGGGCGCACGAAGGGATACATCTTTTCGTCCTTCCCGCCTGCCCGGTTCCAGTTCGTTATTGTGCCGGTATAGATGTCCTGTATCCGGGCTGTGGTCAGCGACTTTACCGGATTATCTTTGTTGACGACAAAAACAAAGGCATCTAATGCGACAGGCGTTTCGATCAGCCTGACGCCGGCTTCGTCGGCATGTGCTTTTTCGTCGGGCGAAAGGGTGCGGTGCGTCATGATCAGGTCGGCATTTTTGTCGATCAGGTTCATAAAGGCGCCATGCGTCTGGGAGACTTTCACATGCTCCGTGAAGAAGTCGGGATCGCTTGCGGGAATGTCTTCCGGATTGGGTTTCAGCCAAAATTCCCAGGGCAAGATAAATCCCCACCTGCCGCCGGGTTCCCAGTCGCAGCAAACGCCTAACAGCCTGCAGGCTATGAGCATGTTTAACGGTTGCGTAGAGGTTGATCCATCTACTTTCGGATAATTGTCGAATGTAAGTCCATCTATTTTAAATGACGTTCTGCCGTCATTCCCACAATTTATGACTGGAGGTTCTCCTATCTCAACCGGCGTTTCACTGTTATCTTCAGATGATGTTTCGCCGTCTTTTCCGCAACTTGCGAATATTACGGAGAAAAGACCGATTACCGGAAATAAAACTGAATTTTTCATATCAAGTTGGTTTAATGAATTTAACTGTGCAAATGTACCTATAATAATTTGATTACGTATTTACTGATATATGAATTTAACTGCGTAAATGTACAATCTGCACCACTGCCTCCGGTATCATCCCGTAAAATGCCAATGCCGTGTGCAGGCTGACACAGGACGGACGATAAATCCGATTGACAAAATAATAAGGAATAATCCGGCTTGTTCCTATATTCCGAAAAGGCAAAATATCCCTGCCATAATCGAAGAAGGTAGCCTTTCTTCGTCCAGCGCGCAGCAGAACTGCCTTATTTTATCTCCAGCGTACGGGGGCCGACGAGATACGTAATGCCGGGCGTGAGTTCCAGCGTTTGCGTGTCGGCCGTGACGGGCAGCGGCTTACCCGTATAGTCAAGCGCCTTCAGGAAGCCTCTGCCGATTTTCACGGACGCCTGTTTTGTGCCGGAGGGTGTCCAGACCGCCCAGGCGTGCGTCCCGTCGGGATGAATCCAGCTGACGGCGCAGAAATCCGTCCGGTTCCATTCGACGGACGTATCCAGACGCGATCCTTCGGGGAATACGCCTGCCAGCGTCTGATAGGCATAATAAGCCGGTTTGGGTTCCAGGTTCGGGTGATGCACGAGACTGAAGAAATATTCCCGTTCAAACGGATTATGTTCGGAAGAATGAAACTCGTACCAGATAAACCGTTCCACGCCAAAGCGCACCGAAAGCAGGATGGCCTGCGGCAGGAAGCGTGCCTGAGCCTCCTCCGTAACGGAAGCGCCGTAGAAATACATCCGTCCGCGGAAATACATGTAACCCACCGACGGGCTGAGAACCCTGTCGAACATAAGCGCCGGATAGTTTTCCATCATCGGAGAAAGCACGGCATCATACCGGCTCACATCCACCGCCGTCAAGTCCGGATAACCCAGGTTATCAATCGAAAACCCTTCCCTGTCTTCAAAAAGCGCCATCACTTCACCGGCTGTCATCACGTTGCCTCCCGGATAGCTGTCATCATAAAACAGCGCCAGTTTCCAGGGCTTTTCCGGCTCTTTCTGCCGTTTCATTTCACAGAATGCATCGACGGTCGATGCATTGACGGTCTGCCAGGACGACAGTCCCATCTCGGTGATCCAGAGTTTTCTGTCGCCGGCGCCGTACTTCTCCATCAGCCGTTTCAGTCCTTCCATCTCCTGACAGTAGCCGGTCACCCGTTCCATCGAAACGAACTCGCCGCGATAGGGATGAAACGCAAACCCGTCGAAACAGTCCGCCGCACCGGCCTTGAACGATTTCTCAATAAAAGCCAGCGGAATACCGGAGGTGCCGCCGTACAGCACCGTCAGTTCCGGATCGATGGCCTTGATTTTTGCATACGTCGCTTTCAGGAGCAATGCGTAGTCGGCGCCGTCGGGATTTTCCCAGAACTGATTCAGGTTCGGCTCGTTCCACACTTCCCAGTAACGCACGCGACCCTTGAAATGCGTAACGGTCTGTTCCACATACGTCAGCCACGCATCCAGATGTTTATGCGCCGGATGCGCCCAGGGCACGTCATAGAGCAGGATACCGAGCGGCTGAATCTGCTGTTCGAGCAGGCGGTCGACGACCCGGTCGTGCGTCTCGAAAGACCATTTGCCCTGCGGATGTTCGATGTAGCTCCACGAAAAGTCGGTGCGGTTCCACCGGGCTCCCATCTTCGCCACCAGATCAAGGTGGCCGATCATTGTATTATTTTCTCCGCCGCCTTCCAGGTGGGTAAGTACGCCGAACGGAGAAAGTCCCCCGTCCCCGCTGCGGGACTGACTGCATCCGCCCATAAGCAGCGGAATACTTGAAGCCGTTATGGCCAAAACAACCCATACATTTTTCATTGTAATAACTGTTTAAATATATACTTAAATTTTCCGGCTGTAAAAGTAGGCATTTTTATTTACCGGCGCCATTGCCGCAGTACTGATTTTTGTGGATTAATTATAAAGACACAAAGAAAGAATGCAGGGTAGTTAATACGATCCCTCCCTGTCCTTTTTTTCCTGATCCTGAAAAGATACCCATTTCTTTTGAAATAGAGAAAAAACAATAACTTGCGAGGCGACCGTCCGTATTTTAATTTTGTATATCATGCCATTAACAATAGTTCATTCAAAATAAAAAATCTCTATGCTGCTTTGACACCGTAAAGCAAAAGTTCCTTGACATATTGCCTGTTTTTTCTATTGTTGGGTGGAATGCCGAACTTGCGAAAAAACAAGGACAACATCATCGCATTCAAAAACAGTGACTTACAGTCTTTCATTGAGAAAGGCATATCTCTTCTGTTTTCATCTTTAAGCTGAATTACTTTGGCAATATTCACCGAAGTTAATGCTGCATTGAAATGAAAATCCAACTTATTTACCGGGCGC
>JAISCL010000212.1 GCA_031265585.1 Tannerella sp.
TGGGATCATGTAAGAATCGAACGGAATCTCGAAGAATATGAGGAAAGGGATGAAAGACGGATCAAAGCCCTCGAAGAAAAAGACAAAGCCCTTGAAGACAAAGACAAAGTCATTGAAGACAAAGACAAAGCCCTTGAAGACAGAGACAAAGTCATTGAAGACAAAGACAGACTCATCGAAGAACTGAAAAAACAGTTGACAGCAAGATCACTTTAATAACCGGGCGATGCAATCCCCGATCCCCTGAAGACGCGATGCATCGCGTCTCTACACGCACAATGACATCACACAAAAAGTACTGCGTAACATCAGTTACTTATACTTCACACGGGAGAGTTTTGTGCATTGCATGCCATGTCCTTTGCTCGGCACAGTCTCCGGCCAGCATAGCATCCCCCCAGGGCTTAAAGACTTTAGGACTTAGACAGCTGTTCATGCATGGCGGCGGCGGCTTTGCGGCCATCACCCATGGCGAGGATGACGGTGGCGCCGCCACGGACGATGTCGCCGCCGGCATATACGTCCGGTAATGAGGAACGCATCGTGTCTTCATTGACTGTGACTGTTCCCCACCGGCTTACTTCGATTCCGCCGAACTCCCGCGGGATAAGGGGGTTGGGTGATACTCCGACGCTTACAATCACTTCATCTACTTCGATGGTTTCAATGGCTCCTTCAATTGGAACGGGACGGCGGCGCCCGGAGGCATCCGGTTCTCCAAGTTTCATTTTCTGCAGACGCATTTGCTTCACCCGGCCGGTTTCATCCCCCAGGTATTCTATGGGATTATGTAAGGTGAGAAATTCCACCCCTTCTTCTTTGGCATGTTTTACTTCTTCGATACGCGCGGGCATTTCTTCTTCACTCCGGCGGTAGACGATCATGGAGCGGTCTGCACCCAGACGGCGCGCCGTGCGCACGGAGTCCATGGCGGTATTGCCCCCGCCGATGACGGCCACGTTCCGGCCTTTCAGCACCGGGGTGTCACTGTCCGGGTTAGCGGCATCCATCAGGTTAACGCGTGTCAGGTATTCATTTGAAGACATGACGCCGATCAGGTTTTCGCCCGGAATATTCATGAAGTTAGGCAGTCCGGCGCCGCTGGCTACGAATATGCCTTTAAATCCTTCTTCATGCAGATAATCGTAACTGACCGTCTTTCCGACAATACAGTCCGTAATAAATTTGACGCCCATTTTTCTGAGGACGTCAATCTCCACATCAACGATTTCGTTCGGCAACCGGAACTCCGGTATGCCGTATTTCAGTACGCCCCCTATTTCGTGCAGCGCTTCGAATACGGTTACTTCATAGCCATATTTGGCCAGATCTCCGGCACAGGACAGACCGGCAGGCCCGGAGCCGGCAATCGCAATCTTTATCCCGTTTCCGGATGCGATTTCGGGTACGGAGACATTCCCGCTCTCACGTTCGTAATCGGCGGCAAAACGTTCCAGGTAACCGATCGCTACTGGTTCCTTTTTCATTTTGAGGTGAATACATTTACTTTCACACTGCTTTTCCTGCGGGCATACGCGGCCGCAGACGGCAGGCAGGGCGTTTGTTTCCTTCAGTATTTTTGCCGCTTCGAGAAACGCTCCCCGTTCGATGTTTTTTATAAAGGAAGGAATGTGGACACCCACCGGACATCCTTCCATACAGGAGGGATCCGGACAGTCAATACAGCGCTGCGCTTCTGTTACGGCCTGTTCTGCGGTTAATCCCAAGTTGACTTCTTCATGATTACGGCTACGGGCTACGGGATCCCGTTCGTTCATCTTTACACGCGCCATCATCGTGCGTTCTTTATTCCTGATTTTCCGACGCAGGTCTTCGCGCCATACTTCGGCTCTCCGCAATGCAATAATTTCTTTCAGATTCATTTTCTATTGAGGGTTAAGGTTGCTTCATTCCATGGATTTATAGGAGCGCTGGCGCATCATCATTTCTTCAAAATCTACCTGGTGGGCGTCAAATTCAGGGCCGTCGACACAGACAAATCTGGTTTTGCCCCCGACCGTGACGCGACAGGCGCCGCACATACCCGTGCCGTCAACCATAATTGTATTCAGTGATGCAATGGTGGGTATGTTATATTTTTTTGTAAGTTCCGTCACAAATTTCATCATGACAGCAGGCCCGATCGTTACGCATAAATCTACTTTTTCCCGGTTGACGACAGATTCGACGCCGTTTGTAACTAATCCTTTGGAGCCGTAGGAGCCGTCGTCGGTCATAATCACAACTTCGCTGGAAACAGCTTTCATCTGCTCTTCCATGATGATCAGGTCTTTTGTCCTGGCTGCAAGGACGACAATCACCCTGTTTCCCGCCTGATGAAAGGCTTCCACAATCGGATAGAGCGGGGCGACCCCCACCCCTCCGCCTGCACAGACAACCGTACCGACCTTCTCAATATGAGTAGCCTGACCCAAAGGGCCTGCGATGTCGGTCATGTAATCACCGACATTCAGTTTGCATATTTTCCCGGACGACTTGCCTACGGCCTGGATCACCAGGTCGATGGTACCTTTTTCAAGATCCGCTCCGGCGATGGTCAGCGGGATGCGCTCCCCCTTTTCACCGACGCGGACAATCACAAAATGCCCGGCTTTCCGTGAGCGGGCAATCAGCGGCGCTTCTACGACAAACTTGACGACATTTTCCGAGAAATGTTCTTTTCCTACTATTTTGTTCATGGCTGTTATTTTTACGTTTTTATTCGAATAAATCTTTGTCGCGGACAAGCATCAGGATGGAGGAGTGAGGCAGTATCAAGTATTTTTCCTCATTGACAAGCACTTCAAATCCGGCGCTCTGAAGATAAATAGCCAGGTCTCCTTCTTTTGCCTGCAAGGGCAGGTAGGACACTTTGTCTTCATTCTTTTTCCAGACCTCGTCCTCATCCGTTTGCGAGGGTAAGGGAATGCCCGGGCCTGTCTTTATAATGTAACCGGTCTGAAGCTTTTCGCCTTCCTGCACCGATGGCGGGAGGAGCAGTCCGGATTTGGTTTTACCCTGCGGATTCGTGGGTTTTACAAGTACTTTGTCTCCGATCATCAGGAATTTGTCAAATTCCCTGTTGTCAATGGATAATTGCATAACTAATTACGAATAATAAACGATGAGTACATTAAAATCGCACAAAGATAGTTCAAGCCGGGAGAAGTACAAAATGAATCTATTCATTTTTATCTGCCTCCTCCCGGAAAGCGGCCCGTTGTGAAATTTCATTTCTGTGCATCCTGACGACCTCCATGAGTTCGGCTACGGAATGGACGCCGAATGTTTGTCTGCCGGGTATCTGTAAAGTGATCCTGTCCGGGCCGGAACAGGTGATTTTTACGCCGGACGCTTCTGCCGGAGACGGTCTGAAGCCGTTTCGTATCAGTGCGTTTCCGACCCAGTAACCTGTATTTAAATCTCCTTCGACGGCAATGGGGCAGGCCGGTTTGCCGGCAGCCAGTTTTCCGGTCAACGGATCGAATGTAATGCCTTTTTTATGAAAGAACGTTTCAAATGCGCCGCTGAGGATCAGGTCTTCGGGAGTACCGCACATCATGTCCCGCCCTTTTTCCTGCAGCCACAGGCAGTCGCTCATTTGTATGGCAAGATCCAGGTCATGCGTGGACAGGAGGATGGCTTTTCCCTGCTCTGCTGCCAGGTGATGAAGCAATGACATGGTTTCTATACGGCTCGTTACATCCAGGAAAGCGGTCGGTTCATCCAGGATGATGACCGGACACTGCTGAGCCAGCGCTTTGGCGATCATTACCTTCTGCCGCTCACCGTCGGACAGCTCCGATATGTAAGCGGCTGATTTGTGCGTCATATCGACCGCTTCCAGCGAATCTGCGACAATACGTCTGTCTTCGGCTTTCAGGCGGCCGAAAAATCCGGTATACGGATGACGTCCGAGTGCAACCAGTTCTGCCGCCGTAATGCCGCCCGCATTTGTTTTCTCCGTCAGGATCACACCGATTATACGGGATAATTCTTCCTGTGAACAGTCCGACAGCAGGCGGCCTTTTATCCGGATCTGTCCGCCCAGAGCCGGCTGAAAGCCGCATAGCGTACGTAAAAGCGTTGATTTGCCGGCGCCGTTCAATCCCAGCAGGCTTGTCAGCTCTCCGGCATACAGTTGCAGTTGAAGCGAACCGTGAACCACCGTGCGTTCCCGGCCTTTTTGCGCATATCCGATCACCAGGCCGGACGTTTCGATAACGGACGTATGTAACATATTAATTAAAATATTGAATATTTTTCCTGTTCAGGATCACATAAATGATCACCGGCGCTCCTACGATCGGCGTGACGGCGTTGAGCGGCAATACGCCGTCCGTACCGGGAAATACCATAAGCAGATTGCAGAGCAGTGCAACACAGGCGCCCGACAGAATAGTGAGCGGCAACAGCATCGTATGGTTTGAGGAGCCTGACAGTAACCGTGCAATATGCGGAACGGCAAGTCCGATGAATGAGACCGGGCCGCAAAACGCGGTTGCCGTTGCAGTAAGCAGTCCCGTACAGAGCAGAATGACGATCCGCGTGCGTTTCACTTTTATCCCCAGGTTTGCAGCGTACATCTCACCTAAAAGCAGTGCATTGAGCGGCTTTATTAACAGGACAGCGATGAATAGCCCGACCGCCGAACAGAGGATAAAAAACGGCAGTCGCTCATTCGAGACGCCGGAGAAATCACCCATCCCCCACATCACGTATGCATGTACCCTGTCCGCCGATGAATAATAATTAAGGATGGAGATGACGGACGAAGCAAGATAGCCGACCATAATGCCGATAATCAGCAGCATGACGGCATTCGTTACCTTGCCGGAAAAATAGATGATAATGCCCAGGATGATGCAGGCGCCCGCAAAGGCAGCAATAATCATGGCGAGGGAACCGCTGAACGAATAGACGGAAAACAGTTTGAACGAGTTTCCGAAAAAGAGCATAACCAGTGCGACGCCCAGGCTGGCTCCGTCGCTTATGCCGAGAATGGAAGGCCCGGCCAGCGGATTTTTGAAAAGCGTCTGAAGCAATAATCCGCTGGCTGCCAGCGAGGCGCCGGCCAGTAAAGCCGTTACGGCCTGCGGGAAACGTGACTGCAGGATGATATGTTGCCAGGCGGCTTTTTCCGTATCTCCGCCAAACAGGATGTGGAGAACCTCCCCGAAGGGTATGGATACGGCCCCGAACAGCAGGTTAGCGGCAAACAATAAAAACAGGATACAGGCCGCAGCAGGATAAAAAAACGCTTTTTTAGGAATCATCGGGCAAAGGTACGCTTTTTTGACAATTATAAAAAAAAGGCATACCTTTGCAGGGAACAATTTAATTAAAATATATATGAAAAGAATTTTTATGATCGCCCTGTGCATCCTGTGCGGCCGTTTATGTTTTTCCCAACATGCCGGCGACTATACCGAACTTACGGATACAAAACCGCATGATGAGGCATCCGTCTGGAATAAAATACCTGCACTTCCGCAGATTGGCTGGGGCAGTACCGACATACGGTATGCGAAGCTGAATGTGCCGGAATTATCAAAAATGACTGCCTTTAAAACGAAAGCCTGGAGAGGCGAGCGTATAAATGCACAGGCGGTGATATGGACAAAAAATGCCCTGACGGATGTGAAAATAACAGTCAGCGACCTGGTGGCCGGTTCTTCGGTGATCCTGGCTTCGGAAATTCATCCGTCGTTTGTCCGCTATGTCATGACGGATGAGCTGAATAAAGATGGAAAAGGAGCCTGCGGACAGCGTCCCGACAAGTCTGCGTGGGATTCTTCCCTGGTGGCGGACGTCCTGTATAAACCGGAATTAAAAGAAATAAAAGCCTGTACTGCCCAGCCCGTATGGATCACGGCCCGAATCCCGCAGGACGTTTCGCCCGGGGTGTATAAGGGTATGGTCGCCGTTTCGGGAAAGGGGTTTGAAGAACTGAAGCTGAATCTGGAAATAACGGTGCTGAACCGCGTATTACCCTTGCCGAAAGAATGGAGTTTTCACCTGGATTTATGGCAGAATCCGTATTCGGCAGCCCGTTATCATGAGGTGCCTTTATGGAGTGACGCCCATTTTGATGCCATGCGCCCGGTGATGAAAATACTGGCGGATGCCGGACAAAAGGTGATCACGGCCACCATCATGCATAAACCGTGGAACGGTCAGACGGAAGATCATTTTGACAGCATGGTCTCTAAAGTAAAACAGCTGAACGGAAGCTGGGAATACGATTATACGGTTTTCGACAGATGGGTGGAGTTCATGATGAGCATGGGGATTGATGAGCAGATCAATTGCTATACCCTTATCCCGTGGGCGTTGCGCTTTGATTATTTTGATCAGGCCACGAACCGCACCCGGTTCCTGGAAGCCAAGCCGGGCGATGCCGCCTACGAAGATTACTGGAGCAGTTTCCTGCGGGATTTTTCTTCCCACCTGCGCCGTAAAGGATGGTTTGAACGTACGGCCATTACAATGGACGAACGCAGTCCCGAAGCAATGAAAGAGGCCATTAAAGTGATCCGTGCGGCGGATCCGGACTTTAAGATCTCCTTTGCCGGAAATTATCACGGGGAAATAGAAAGTGACTTGTATGATTTATGTATTGCATACGGGCAGCAGTTTCCGGAAGAAGTTAAAACTGCCCGCGAAAAGGCCGGCAAAATAAGCACCGTCTACACCTGCTGTTCCGAAGCGCGTCCGAACACCTTTACCTTTTCACCGCCGGCAGAAGCGACATGGCTCGGATGGCACGCCGCCGCAGGGCATTACGACGGCTATTTGCGATGGGCATACAACAGCTGGACCATCGATCCGTTGCGTGATTCCCGTTTCCGCACGTGGGCTGCCGGAGACTGTTACCTGGTCTATCCGTACGGATATAGCAGCATCCGCATGGAGCGGCTCATTGAAGGCATTCAGGATTATGAAAAAATACACATTTTACGCAAAGAATTTACGGATAAAAAAGCAACCGGAAAACTGAAAAAGCTGGACACCGTCCTTTCCCCCTTTGCCGCCGGCAAAAATATATGGATCCGCAATGCAACAGACGACGTAAACGCCGCCCGCAAAGCGCTTAATACCTTTTGAAGGGATGTGTTATACTCAGTTCCGTGTATTGCAGGCTGACCGTAGAGACGCGATGCATCGCGTCTCTACAACGCGGCGCACAGAGCGGTATCTAAATAACACCGCCCACTCGCATACATTCCTGCGGGATTTGCACGCTTAGTCCAGTTTCAGGACGGCGAGGAAGGCTTTTTGCGGGACTTCTACCGTGCCGATCTGTTTCATGCGCTTTTTTCCTTCTTTTTGCTTTTCGAGGAGCTTGCGTTTTCGGGAGATGTCGCCGCCGTAGCATTTTGCGGTTACGTCTTTCCGTACGGCTTTGATGGTCTCACGGGCGATAATTTTTGAACCGATGGCGGCCTGTATGGCTACGTCAAACTGTTGACGGGGGATCAGTTCTTTCAGCTTTTCACACATCCGGCGCCCGAACGTGACGCTGTTGTCAACGTGTGTGAGTGTGGAGAGGGCGTCGACGGATTCGCCGTTGAGCAGAATATCCAGCTTGACGAGTTTGCCCGGACGGTAATCGTGCAGGTGGTAGTCAAACGAGGCGTATCCCTTGGAGATGCTTTTCAGCTTGTCGTAAAAATCGATGACAATTTCTCCCAGCGGCATGTCATAAATAATTTCAATCCGGTTGCCCGTAATATATTCCTGCTTTACCAGCAGACCGCGTTTTCCGAGGCACAGGGTCATGATCGGGCCGATATAGGTAGTCTGCGTGATCACGGAAGCGCGGATAAAGGGTTCGTCAATATGGTCGATCAGCACAGGATCGGGCAGCCCGCCCGGATTATGCACCTCCACACAGTTTCCTTTACGGTCGTATACTTTATAGGAGACGTTCGGGACGGTGGTGATCACATCCATATTAAATTCGCGGTCGAGGCGTTCCTGAATGATTTCCATGTGCAACAAGCCCAAAAATCCGCACCGGAAGCCAAAACCGAGTGCGACGGACGATTCGGGCTGGAAAGTCAGCGAAGCATCGTTTAGCTGCAATTTTTCCAGCGAGGCGCGTAAATCTTCAAAATCCTCGCTTTCAATCGGATAAACGCCGGCAAAAACCATCGGCTTTACTTCTTCAAATCCGGCAATCGCTTTCTTGCAGGGCGTTTTTACGTGCGTAATCGTATCGCCCACTTTGACTTCTTTCGAGGTCGTTATGCCCGAAATAATGTAACCCACATCGCCACAGGTCAC
>JAISCL010000265.1 GCA_031265585.1 Tannerella sp.
ATATGATGGAAAAATTCAGCAAGAAATGCGGGCCTGTATTTGAAAGGGCCACGAAGGATTATCACAGGACAAACAGTGTGGATGCGACCGTTCATAATCCGTATGAAGAAAAAAGCATCGAATCGTACTTGTATCTGAAAAACCGGATTGATGCGGTACAGTGGCATCTGGAAGACCTCATCCGCGATCCGGAGATTGACCCCGTGAAGGCGCTGGTCATTAAGCGGCGTATTGACCGGTTAAACCAGGAACGTACGGACCTGGTGGAACTTATTGACAGTTATTTTCTGGACGCCTGTAAGGATGTGAAGGCTTTACCGGATGTGCCGGTCAATACCGAAAGCCCGGCATGGGCGGTCGACCGCCTGTCCATTCTTGTGTTGAAGATCTACCACATGCGGGAGGAAACCGAACGGGCAGATGTCTCTCCGGAACATATAGACGCCTGTAAAAGGAAACTGGCGATACTGCTGGAACAGCAAAATGATTTGTCGCTTGCGCTGGATCAGCTGCTGGAAGATATCCGGGACGGGCGTAAACAGATGAAAGTATACAGACAGATGAAGATGTATAACAATCCTTCACTGAACCCTGTTTTATACGGTAAAAAGGAAAAGTAAATGTCGAAAATTCTTGTCATAAGGTTTTCCGCAATCGGGGACGTCGCCATGACGATTCCGGTTGTCTATGCGGCAGCGGAAGCGAATCCGGAAGATTCGTTTACCGTACTTACGCAGACGTTCCTGATGCCGCTTTTTATGAACCGTCCTTCCAATGTGAACGTGATGGGCGTAAACACCAAAAGTACGGAAAAGTCATTCAGGGGATTTCTGCGGTATGCCTTTATTCTGCGGAAGTATAAGTTTGACAGGGTGCTTGATTTGCATTCGGTCATCCGTTCCCGGATTGTCAGTTCCGTTTTTCGCCTGGGCGGGAAGCCGGTCTTCAGGATCAGCAAAGGGCGCAGGGAACGCAAGTCTCTTACGCGGCGCCCTCCGAAAGAGATCTGTCCGTTGCGTCCGGTAGTGGCGCGCTATGCCGACGTTTTTCATGCTGCCGGGTTCGGTTTTAACGAAACATTTGTTTCCCTGTATGATAAAAATCCCGTGGATGAAGGGGTTATAAAGACGGTGGCCGGCAGCAGGAAAGGATATTGGGTCGGTATGGCGCCGTTTGCCCGGCACAAAGGAAAGATCTATCCGGCCGGAAAAATGGAGAAGGTCGTGGAGCAATTGTCGAAACGGGAAGATATGACGCTGTTTCTGTTCGGAGGCCGTGGGGATGAAGGCCGTATTTTAAGTCAGTGGGAAATGAAATACAATCATACGGTAAATACGGTCGGACGTTATTCGCTTGATATGGAACTGGCTCTGATCAGTCGCCTGGATGTACTTGTCAGCATGGATTCGGCCAATATGCATCTGGCCTCGCTTACCGGAACAACCGTTATTTCCGTGTGGGGCGCCACCCATCCGTATGCCGGATTTTATGGTTACCACCAGCGTGAAGACCTCGCCGTACAGCTCGATTTACCCTGCCGTCCATGCTCAATATACGGGAACAAACCCTGTTATCGCGGTGACTGGGCCTGTATGAATGAGATTCAGCCGGAACAGATCCTGAAAAAAATAACCGGTTATCTGGAAGGACTATGAAGATTGTTGTAAATCCAAAATACAGTTATTTACGCAGTTGGATAGAACAAATCCCGTCTTTTTTTGAAGAGGAGGGGAGAGTTGTATACAGGGCGCGTAATTTACTCAAGGTTTTTACTCTTGAAAGCGGCATGGATGTAAATGTAAAGAAATATAAAACCCCCTGTTTACTGAACCGTATTGTTTATTCTTTCTTTAGAAAAACCAAAGCCTCCAGAGCTTACTGCAATACAATAAAAATAATTGAGAAAGGATTTGATGCGGCAGAAGCGATCGCTTATATAGAAATAAAAAGAAACGGGTTGTTTTCAGATGGCTATTTTATCAGTTTGCAGTGTCATCAAGTAAAAGAGATTCGTGAGTATTGTGCCGGGCCGCTTTCCGGAAATGAGAATTTGATTGATGAATTTACACGTTACAGCGCTAAAATGCATGATGCGGGAATCTATCACCTGGATTATTCTCCGGGAAATATTTTGATTTGTAACAGCGATGGAAAATATGCATTTATTCTTGTCGATGTGAACAGAATGAAGTTTATGCCGGTCAGTTTTGATGCCGGTTGCCGGAATTTTTCCCGTCTTTTTGTGGATGATGAGATTTATAAACGTATTGGACTTATTTATTCCCAGTCACGAAAGAATACGTTCACGAAAGAAGAGGTAATTCTGTTGATTATAAAATATAAGAATCGGTTTTTTAAAAAAAGAGCCTGTAAAAAGCAAATTAAGAGTCTTTTTATGAAGTTTCATGTATAATGTAGAATAATAAAATCCGACAATACTTATGAATATAGGATTTGATGCCAAACGTGCAATATCAAATTTTACCGGTTTAGGGAATCATAGCCGGTTTGTAATTTCGAACCTGATAAAATATTATCCGGAGAATGTCTACAGACTTTTTACGGATAAGCTCCCTCCAAAAGAGCATATGGATAAAATATTAATGGATCGGAACCTCTATTCTGTAAAAAGGACACGCAAGCCGTTTTGGCGGACTTTCGGTATCGTCAATGATATAAAAAAAGAGCGGATCGACCTCTATCATGGACTTAGTAATGAGTTGCCTTTCAAAATAAACAGTACAAAAGTAAAAAGTATTGTTACTATTCATGATCTTATCTTCCTGATTTATCCGGATCTGTATCCTGTCATTGACCGTATTATTTACAATATAAAAGCAAAATACGCATGCCGGGTAGCTGACAGGATAATTGCTGTAAGTGAGTGTACAAAAAGGGATATTATAAAGTATTATAACGTGGATCCGGCTAAAATAGAGGTGGTTTATCAGGGATGTTCTCCTGTTTTTAAAGAAGCGGCGGATGATTTTAAGAAGATTGAAGTAAGGGAGAAATATCATCTCCCGGATAAATACCTTTTGTCGCTGGGAACTATTGAGAAGCGGAAAAACATCTTGTTGATAGTAAAAGCCCTGAAGTATATACCGGAAATTCATTTTGTAGCTATTGGAAAGAAAAGGAAATATGCAGATAAGGTACTGGAATATGCCGAAAAAAACGGACTTTCGGACAGGGTTCATTTATTAAGTGATGTTGCATTGGCAGATCTTCCTGCAATATTGCAATCATCTCAAGTATTTATTTACCCTTCCAGATATGAAGGTTTTGGAATCCCGATTATAGAAGCGATTCATTCGGGTGTTCCTGTTTTGGGAGCGACAGGTTCGTGTCTCGAAGAAGCAGGAGGTCCATACACAGTGTATGTTGATCCGGAGGATGAAAAAGAATTAGCCGTCCTGGTAAACAGGATCTTAGTGGATGATTCTTTGCGTAAAACGATGGTCGGGAAAGGTTTGGAATATGTAAAGCGGTTTTCTGACGAAGAATGTACTTCCGCTCTTATGAAAGTATATAAAAAATTGGTTTAGTCCATGTGAGGCGGATCTGTTGTCTTTGATTATTTCACAGTTAGTATATATTCCGGAGTGGGCGTGTCTTGAAATTCAAACTGCAGAAAAAGTAGCCGGATCTTATTCCTCTTACTTTTCATTTCCTGCCGAAATCTGCCGGAATTTCTCCCCATTTGGCGGTCTCCCATTTAAGGATTTTCGTTGTATAGCTGTTTTCCCGCAGCCACTTTTCGGCACGTTCGATCAGGTTGAACAGGGGGGCGTTTGCCAGTGTGCGTTCAAGTTTTGTTTTACATTTCTTTTGCTGCACCCAGTGTATGGCGTTGCGACTGTCGGAATAGATGGGCATTGTGCAGCCGCTTTTGCCGAACAGCGCCAGGCCGTGTACCAGCGCTAAAAACTCGCCAATGTTGTTTGTCCCCTGTGCCATCGGGCCGACATGAAAAACCTGCTCTCCTGTTTTCACATAGACACCACGGTATTCCATCTTCCCCGGATTGCCACTGCAGGCTGCGTCAACAGCCAGGCTTTCCGGAATATAGGGGGGCGGATTATTTTTGTCCGGGATATTTTTTATGTAGGCGTCTTTGCCGATATAATCAAAAGGAGAACCCGAAAAAGCGTCTTCCGCTTCTTTTCTTGAATGAAACGATTTATAGAGCGCTCCGTCATATCCCTTTATCTGGAGTTGACAATTCGTCCAGCTGTTGTAAATGCCGGGATTAACGCCTTTCCATACCACATAATATTTTTGTTCCGTTCTCTTTACCATTAGGATATCTGTTGAAAATGGGCACAAATATACTCATTAATAGTTGAAAGTTAAATTGCACCGCTAAGATATTTATATTAACCTGAGTTTTGGATAAGAATTGTCGAATGGCAGCAAATCACATCCATGACTCAAGAATCCCATCGGGATGACATGTCGGTAGCAAAAATAAAAAATCGCGTGCGAACGTGGCTCACGCCATGCCCACACGCTAACAGTGCATTTATAAATATCTATAAAATCAGATTATAGTTTATTATTCAATCATGACTTTCTGACCGGCGCCGTTGTTAAGCGTCACGATGTAAATCCCGCGTGGCAGTTTGATGCGCGTTTCCCCGGCGGCGATGACCGTTTGCAGCCGGTGCAGTATGCCGTCCGGGGTATAGATGCGGACGGTGCTGCCGGCTTTGACGGT
>JAISCL010000297.1 GCA_031265585.1 Tannerella sp.
ACCCCCGTTAGGTTTCAATTTCGACAGTTCTATCCTTTGCTTCATAACCTGAAATTTGTATATAAATAAATATCAGATGCAAATATAAAACAAATCCTCCAAAAACGCAAATTAATTTATTGATAATCACTCTATTTATTACAAATATAACACAGTTTGCGGTTATATTTGTAACCGCATTTATAACACAAAAAAAAGAGAACGCCCCTCCGGACATTCTCCCCACCGACAACGCAGCAATGCCGGATTTGTGTAATTAAAAAATCAAAGTTTGATTGCTGCCAGTTCGTTCCCCAATCGATGCAGTACACTCTCGATTCTCTTTACCTGATTTTCGGAAATGTACGTTTTCCCTGTTCGATATTGCCGCATAAGAGACGGATTAATACCGGCTTCCCTGGCAAACCGTGAAACATTTATCCAGCTGTAATAATTAAACACAGATGCAATATCATACTTGTAAACAAATTGAATATCTTTCAATTCGTCGGGTATCTCCCTTCCGGTCTCCGTATAGGATAAAATCATCTCCTTGACGGAATTTTCAAAATCGGCAACTGCCTCTTCGACGGTATTGCCATCACCAATAATAGTATGATTAATATCCGGCGTAAAGATGCCGAACGTACCGTCTTTACCTCTCTCAATCAATGCTGTTGTTTTCATATTTATTTTTTTTACAGGCAGACAGGGCTTAAAACCCTATCTGCTTTTTTAGTTTGTAATATAATCCCGGCTTTATTTCCTGCGAATCGTGCCGCTCTATTTCAATCCGGTAATCTTTTTCATTGTGGGCGTAAATATCATGCTTTCTTCCCCTTCTCAAAAAATACCATCCTTTCCGTTCTGCGATCCTTCTTAATTCCGACCATTTCATATAAACTTTATTTTTTAATTACAACACAAAGATATAACGTTTATGTTATATATGCAATCTTTCCGGCAATTACTTTTCATGTTATAAAACATGTTTCGTCACCTTCTGCGACTGATTTCAATTTCGTTTTAATGCCTTTCAGGAGGATACGCGGAAGGCTGCGCGCTCAAATAAGCAGGCCTTCCGCATTTTGCTTCCGTTAATACGAAACCGCTTCCGGCTCGCGTCGCTTTACCGCCTCATTCATCTCCCCGTGGATAAACTTCCGCCCCTTTTCCGTCCACACGGTAATTGTATTTGTCCCGGTTGTGCCGTCGGAGCGCATGTACTGATGCGTGCGAGGCTTGGTATAGTCCTTACCCTGGTATTTGGCATACAGTATCCACTGCCCGGACTGGCGGAATATAATACCCTTCTCATGCAGCTTCTTTTCCAGAGCTATGGCCGACATGCCGAGTTCCTTTGCTATCTGCGTCATGGTGCAGGTGGATGTGGATTGCAGGACTTTGTCGGTGTATTCCGCCTTCGGCGCAAGCTGTTTGACTTCGTTTGTCAGGAGTTCGTTTTCGCCTTCGAGTATCTGGACGCGCTGTCGGGAAATCTGCTTTTGCTCGTATTCCTGCGCCCATGCACGCGCCGCTTCCGCCGGGTTGTTGAAGTTTGGTAAAGCCGCCGAAACGCCCGAAATTAAAAGTCTCTCCATTTTGTTGAAGGCGCTAATAAAATCAAGTTTGAATTTTAAAACATTCCTTGTGTTATTAAAACTCATCACCAATAAGGAGAAACCGTCCCGGTTCATAATAAACATTTTTCTGGTTTCGCCTTTCCCGTCACAATAGTTTGATTCATAGAACCAACGCAAATTTGCGTCGGTTGAATTAAGATCGCTGATATGATCTTCAATCGCTCTGATTACGTCGGCATGACGTTTTTGAAACTTTTCCGCCACCAGTAAACTCGTAGTTACCGGCGTTCCTTTTTCTGATTTAAATACTAATTCTTCCATGATTATAATTTTTTGATGAGTTTGATCAATAATTGGATTAATTCGTCCGGGCATTGATTGACGGTAATCGTATGCCCGGTACCGGAGATTCCTGTAATACCGTGATTGTTTTCCACATTGTTGGTTTGCGATGAGAGGTTTGTTCCATTCTGAATGTTGGAAGATTCCACGTTGTTTCCGAGAATACCCTCGCCATCATTTTGCTCTGAATTTTGGGAATTACCTTCAACGGAATGGTCGCGAATATCGCCTTCGATATGGCTTTCCATTCCTGCTGTTTGATGTCCGATTTTAGTCGGCAGAAAAGAATTGTTTGTTTGCGACAATTGCGCTAACGGACTGACACTTTCGCAGTCGGGCGTTACTGTGGCGTTACTGTTCTTCGCGCCGCTGTAATTTTCATTGCTCTTGGTCATTGAATGAAAAATTAAGTATATTATAAAAAGAAGAGAGGCCACCCCTCCACATCTCGACCAAGAGCGATTACATCTTATTGGAAGTAACCCATTGTGGATTGATAGCCTCTTTATCTTTGAAGACGGCAGCAATCTGATAGCCATAAAAATAGCTACCCCCAAATAAGAATAATACAATCTCTTGGTCTGAGACGCTGCAAATATACGACAATTTTTCATCATGCAAATCTTTTATGAGATTTTTTTTAATCTGCTTTTGTTGTTAAAGTCTGCTGTTTTATTTGTGTTCATTTTTTCTGTTTAATATTCTTTCTATTCTGTACATGTCCGTGAGAAATTCCTGCGGGGATTTGCCGGTGAAATCTCCGCAAGCTTCGGTGTCGCACGTGAGGACTGTCTGATGAAAGACGCAGACGCCTTCGCCTCCGGCGCTTTCGTATTCGAACAGGATGCAGCCGCCGCAGCGGGCGCGGTTGTTCTGTTTCACTGATTTTTTCCTTTCCATTCTTTTCCCGTATCCCTTTTTAGGGTTAATTCCATGAAACTCTCGGACCTTCTTTCGCCGGCCTTGACCGATACGTGCCGTGCGTAGTTCATTTCGTCGGCGGCGGAGACGCGCTCTTTCGCGTACTGTCCGATCCACGAAAGAATAACATTCCCGTCCATCCGGTAAACCGGCCCGAAAGATCCCTTCTTTGCCCGGTTGAAGCAGAGCTTGAAGTCGTCTATCTTCAGGTAGGCGTAATCCTCCAGGATCATTTCAGCGGTTGCGGTTACCTGTCCGGCATTCATCGACTGGGACACGTTGAAAAAGCGTGTCAGGTCTAAAAGGATGAGTTCCATCAGCGCCTTTGCCTTTTCCCGGCCCGATGCCCGGATACAGGCTCCGACGGTGCAGACCGGCGAATCAAGAACGTCCTCAATCCGCCTGGGGGTCAGACTGCTGTAATACTGTTCGGGCCACTTCTGCAAGCATCTCACGCTCGTTTCTTCGGTTTTCGGCATCAGTACGGAAGGGATTCGCCCCGTTTCTTGGATAATCTCCGCCCACCGTTCCGCCGTTTTTTGTAATTGTAATCCGGTTTCCATCTTTATCGATTATTTCCGTGATTCTTTTTTTACCTTTCAGTTCAAAAATACCCGCCCAGTTGTTTGCCATCGACTGTTTGACAATCAGCATGGCGGTTTCCGCATCTCCTCCGGAGAGGTTCTCCAGGCGCGAATAGCATTCCCGAAGGTATCTTTGCGCCTTGTACATTTGCCCCCGTGACCGCTTGTAGGCGATCCATTCATCAAACGGGGCTTTAAGATCTTCCCGGACAAAAGAAAAGTCAAAATCTCCTCCCCCTTTTAAGGGGGGTAAGGGGGGATTATTTACTTCTCTTTTTTTTACTTTACTTCTCTTTACTTTACTTGCATCGTTTTTGTGATGCATTTGCAATGCATTTGCATCGTCTTCACTATGCAATTGCATATTTTCCCATCTTTTTTTAGCCGCGTTACTGCGTTTTTCGGAAACGCCATCCTTTTTTTGCATGCGCCTGTGGAAACTTTCGGAGTAAAAGTGTTTACCGTCTCCGGTAAATTCAAAGAGTCCGAAATCTTCCACGACCGATTTAACGAGAGAATTTGACATCCGCAGGTCAAAGGCAATAATATTATAATCTTTGACGTGAAGATAGTCCGTCGCATCTCTCA
>JAISCL010000098.1 GCA_031265585.1 Tannerella sp.
AAATACTCAAATTTCTTTGCCAGATTTCTGACCGCAGACGATTTTCCTACCTGTCTTGCCCCGCGCAATAACAGCGGCTTGTGTTTGGCGTCTTTCGCCCAACCGTATAAACTTTCGTCAATCAGTCGATTAATGTATTTTACTTCATCTTTCATAATCAAAAATAAGAAGTTCACTTTATTTTTAGTATCCGAATTTTGATAGTTCACTCAAAAAATACGATGCAAATATACCATTTTCACTTCAAAAATACAAACCGGATTAATCATCATTTCAATTTTTCTCCCCGTCAGGCACAGCCACAAAACCATGCCGTGCGGGAGTATAATACCTCTTCATCAGGAGCATAAAATTACCACAGCGTGGTATATACGATATGTTTCCGTCAGAGGTTATTTGCTGACAGATTTTAAAGAATCAACCTTTTTTGCTGACACGTATTTTAGGCAAACAGGATAAAAAGAACAGGCGCTCCCGAATATCTCCACGAACAATTTGAACCTGCCGGCTGTTCTACGCAGAAGGTCCAAAAAGTTAGTACGGAGTCTTGAAAAAGTTAGTACAATGTTTCAACAAAAGCATTGTGAAGACTTTTTCAAAACATCGAAAAGACTGACTGAAGACATCGAAAAGAAAAATTTAACAGTTCGCAGACAGCCGGAAAAACCGCTTTGAAAGGCCTGAAACAGCGCTGGAACGACTATTTCCACCCCTCACTTTCAGCAGACAAACAGATAGCGAAAAACTCGTTTCTCTTTCTTTTATCCGCATACGGGTTATTCCATAAGCATATCGTCAATACAATCTCCCGTTTGATGATATTTCATCAAAACCCACCCCCCAAATGCAGCGCATTTTTGGAAACCAGCCCGAACCGGAGTACAAATAAACCCAACTGCAAGGAGGTAAATTGACAGAATGACAAAATAGCAAAATGTCAAATGTAGCTTATATCGAACTCACGTTAAGTTATTTATTTGTACACAATCGGGCATGATTTTGCGTGATTATCGAAATCAGACGTTGATCAAAACTTTAATCTCCCTGTCTCCGGCTCTTCAAAAGCATCGCTTTCTTTTAAGAATCTGAATACATCATCAAAGTTCTTTCCTATAATGTGGGCGCTGAATAATTGCAGTTTCTCCATTACTCGAATATATACGGAAGGATCATTGTTTCGAGAAAGTCGTCTCAACGAGAGCAAATAGTCTTCCCGAAAAACAGTTGGAACAATAATACGTGTCCGTCCGGCGTTTACTAATTCGGCGTTCATCATGATTCGGGAAACTCTTCCGTTCCCATCATTGAATGCGTGTACTTCACTGCAAATAAGCATCATGAATATTGCTTTTGCGAATGGGTCGGTTAATGCTGTGTATAGCCGGAATCCATACCTAAGCGTTCCCTCTACCAAATCAGGCAATACGAAATAGGTATTCCCTGCCTGATTGGCTTTCGTTTTGAACACACCAGGTTCCATATCGAGACGTCCTTCCATTAGTATTGTATGGCGGTGTTTGAGTATTGTCAAAAAATCATTTTCCGTTGCCGGTACAGTATTCATATCGGCTCTATTAGATACTATCTTGAATGTGCCGAGTATATCATGAGAGTCATTTATACGTTTTGGAATTATTTTACCTGTTTCTACAATCTCGAGAGCTTCATTTACTTCGAATTTAGTTCCCTCTATATAGTTCGAAAAATAACTTTCGAAGAAAGAAAATAAACGAAAAGAGGGCTCGTCTGTGTTTTTATCCGGTATTTCTTTGAAAATTAATCAAGGATTCCATACGTTTTTCAACGAAAGATTGCTCCAAAGACTTGCTTTCATCTCCTTTTTTTCTACTCGATTGAAGAATTTCAAGGGTACGCCGATACTCAGATGAAACATATAGAGGCATTTCTCCAAGTTTTATATCGTTGGACAAGGGATCAGCTTTTTGAGTTTGCCCCCCCCCTTTCCATTTTCGTAATACGACGCGACTCAACGGAATCTGATGTACGACAAAATTCCGGTTCGACGTCCTTTCCATAAAATCGCCACAAGGTCGGGATAAGGGTGGAATCTGGAACGGATGACCTCTTGGTAGCCCGACGTGTAAACGTCGGGATGGAGAAATGAACAATCGCAATGAAGCGGCGAAGCCTCGAAATATACTGCCTGTATCTATTTCGGGGCTTCGCCGCTAAGGCGTTGTGATTCAATTCTCCTATCCCGACGTTTACACGTCGGGCTACCAAGAGGTCATCCGTTCCGGATTCATAAAACATGAAGAATATTTGGGAAAATAAACTGATTCGGAATTTTGTCGTACACCAACGGAATCTGATGTTCCAAAAATTATCTCTTTATTTATAGTCATAATGCAAAAAACGTCGATTAAAAATCTAAATCACAGCAAATGTGCAAAAAAATATCGACTAAAATTCTATAATTGCAAAAAAACGTCGATTAAATCTCCTTTTGTTCTTTTCTTTTCAAATGCGAAAATGATGTATTATTCGATATTAATGTCTATCTTTACCGCCGGAATAATGGTGTAGCCTTTTATGTTCGTAGAGGGGTAGTAAAAGGGAATCCGGTGGAAAACCGGAGCTGTACCCGTAGCTGTGAGTTCTGTAAAACCCGGCATTCTTCATTGCCACTGAGAGAAGCGAGTAAGTGATTACCGATTCTTTTGGGAAGGCGCCGACCGGGGAGGACGAGCCAGAAAACCTGCCATCGTTTTTTTATGCAATTGCTTCGGGTGAAAGTGATTGGAGAGCGAGACTTGTATGCCGAATTTGTTGTTTTATAAGAAAGGGCTTTGGCTCTGTGTCTGTCTGTTTTCCGCCGTTTGTTCGGTTGCTCAGCAGAGGGACAGTATTACTTATCGTGAACTTTCCAATGTGGAAGTGGTTGAAAAGGTGCGTCCTTCCGTTATGCGTGAAGGCGCCCCGATTCAATTACTCAATCAAACGACCTTCCGGCGGCTGGGTTTGCAGGATCTTTCCGAAGCAATCAGGCGTTTTTCGGGCGTTACCGTAAAGGACTATGGCGGTATCGGCGGGCTGAAGACGGTTTCCGTCCGCAGTCTGGGGGCGCAGCATACGGCGGTCAGCTACGATGGGGTAACTATTACCGACGCACAAAGCGGGCAGGTGGATATCAGCCGCTTTACATTAGATAATGTAGAAACCGTTTCCCTCTCTATCGGGCAGGCCGACAATATCTTTCAGACCGCCCGGATGTATGCCTCCGCCGGCGCCTTGAGTATTACGACGCAAACGCCCCGGTTCGACC
>JAISCL010000101.1 GCA_031265585.1 Tannerella sp.
GGGCGCAACAGGGCATCATTAAATCAATCATTAAAAACAAACAAATCATGAACGAACCGATAAAAATGAAACAGATGAAGTTAAGACAGGATTTCGACTTAATAAACCGTTCCTCGATAGTTGCATTTTCAGTAATATGCCTCATCTCCATCCAGGAAGCCATTTTTTACAAAAATTTAGAACATTTGTCGATTACGTTTGTCTGTGTAATTAACTTAATATTAAATATTTGTAAACTTATAAAGAGATGAAAGCGAAGAAAATAGAATGCTATCACGACACCGCCCGCCGGTTGATGATTCACGAATTCGGAGAACGGGTCAAAATAGTTACCAACTTTGAAACCCGAATAATATCCTTTTTCAAAGACGGCAAAAAATACAACGAAATGCCGACAAGCATAACGATTCAGGAATTTGAGGACGTCTTAGACCGGACGGAATCCGAATTCTTAAAATTAAACGAATGGAACCCCATTACATAAACAAATAAAACAAAATTATCATGGAAAGAAAAACAATTACAGAACAAATCAGGACGTTTGAGGACGCCTGTCAGGCCTTGGGATTAGACCCTGAAAACCTGCCCATTGTAGAGAACTTGCCGGAAAAAGACCGGAAAAGCCTTATCGCTTATTACAAGCTGACAATTATCGCCCGCGCCCTAAACGAGGGTTGGGAACCGGATTTCTCCAATACCGGACAATGCAAATATTGGAACTGGTTCTATATCGAGTCTTACGGTGCGAATGCGGGTTTCGGTTATGCGTATACGTATCACGCGGCTTCGTCTACGTATACGCATATCGGCTCTCGTCTTTGCTTTAAAAAGAACGAACTCGCCGCGTATGCACGGGAGCAATTCCGTGATTTGTATTTTGAATATTTATTTATCAACATGCCTAAAAACTACCAAAAATGAACGAAAAAGAGGTTTTAACAAAAGACAAACAACAATTAGTGGAGGAAGTATTGCGCCTCGAAAAAGAGCTAAAGAGGGCCGAGAATGAAAGAGATTTATTCTACCATTCGTACACCCAAGAAAAAGAAAAGCTGGGATTTGTCAAAAAAGCAGTAAAGAGTATGGTACTATTTATTGAATCGGAACCATAAAAACGAAGAATCCCATGTGTGAAGTATGTGACGATACCGGTTTTTCTCCCCGCTGTCCGGTATGTGGAGACAAGCCTCCCCGGATAGTAGAATTTCATTGCCTGTGGTGCGGACGGGATTTCCCGGAAGAAGACGACGAAGAAATTCAGTACAAAGACGAATCCTATTGCCGGGAATGCTACGGGTACAAAAAAGACGAAGAATCAATTGAGGAAGCATTTTTAACAAATTAAACAAATTATCATGACACTAATCAGAAAACCGGCACAACTTGAAGTGCCACAAACAGTAAAAGCCATGGTTTACGGCCAGGCAGGTATGGGAAAAAGCACTTTTGCACTCTCGTCTCCCGGCCCGTTATTGCTGGACTTTGACGGAGGCGTACACCGCGTAAACCTGGGGCACCAGACCGACACCGTCCCGATTCACAACTGGCAGGAAGCAAATGAAGTATTAAGAGAAGACCTCTCATCCTACAAAACCATTGTCGTTGACACCATTGGAAAGATGATGGATTACATCATACTCTACGTATGCCGGGGAGGTATTCCTCAAAGAAATGACTGGGGCCGGATAAACCAGGAATTTTCAAACTTCACGCGCAACATATCCGCGCTTAACAAACACGTGATATACGTAGCACATCGCGATGTGAGGAAAGAAAGCGACGACAATGTATTTATCCCCGCCCTTCGGGAAAAGTCCTATACAGCCATTGTTACGGAACTGGACCTGCTCGGATATGTGGAAGCCAAAGGAAAGGAGCGAACGGTTACTTTCGACCCCACAAGCCGTAACGACGGCAAAAACACCTGCAACCTTCCGGGACTGATGAACATCCCGACCGTCGTAGATGCACAGGGAAACGCACAGCCGAACACTTTTTTCCGGACGCACATCATCGAACCCTACATTGCCAATCAGCAAAAAAGAGTAGAACTGTCAAGAGCTTATGATGCCGTAATCGAAGAAATTAAAGAAAACATCCTGCTTATTACCGATGAATTGTCGGCAAACGATTTTATCAAACGGATGATTAAATTTGAACATGTCGGCAATTCAAACGTCGTTGCAAAAAATATGTTAACGTCCAAAGCAAAAGAACTGGGCTTAAGATTTAACGAAGAAAATAAATGTTATGAAAATAAATAAAATTAATAGTCAGAACAGGCGTGATTTTTACGCTACTTATGAGTGTGAACATTGCGGAAATACTAAGGATGGTTCAGGATATGATGATGATTATTTCCACAGTAAAGTAATTCCTGCAATGAAGTGCGAAAAGTGTGGAAAAACAGCCGCAGAAGATTATAGGCCATCGCAAACAAAATACCGGGAAGGAGTACAAATATGAAAAACCGGCAGCTTAACTACCTGTTTTATGCAACTTTGCTCGATTCCTTTCAGGATTATCTAAGCAGCGATAAAATCTATTCCGAATATTGGGGGTTTTCCGAAAATCCCCCCATGACGGAAGAAGAATTTCACGAAAAGAAGCGTCTGGAGCTTATTGACAAGATTAACCGCGTTCCTTTCGACAGCGAAAAGGCCGACCGCGGTACGGCGTTCAATGAAATTGTAGACTGTTTAATATTGGGCAAAAACAGTGAAAAAATGCAGATTAAAAGCATTAAAACGCCTTACACCAACCACAGTTATACAGCAGAAACGGAATGGCGCGTAACAGCAATAAAAGCAAATTACAACAACCGGGAGTTTGTTTTTCCCGTTGATGTATGCCGTGAATTTTCCGGCTATTACAAAGGCGCCATCCCCCAGGTATACTGCGAAGCTATCCTTCCGACCCGTTACGGCGATGTAAAGCTGTACGGCTACCTCGACGAACTGATGCCGGCGAGTATTCACGACATTAAAACAACCGGGAAATACTCAGCCGGAAAATTCAAGAACCACTGGCAGCACATTGTCTATCCGTACTGCCTGCAAAGCGATGGCAGCGACATATCCGACTTTGAATATAACATACTGCTGATTAACGAGCGCGTGAGTGGCAATACTTATGAAACATTCACGGAACATTACGCCTTCGTTTCCGGGCGTGATGTTCCGAAATTGACGGAACATGTTGAGAGCCTGATTGAGTTCATTGAGATGCACAGGGATGTAATTACCGATTTGAAAATATTCAATAAACACGTTGATTCCGGCTCCCCAAACAAAAATTAAAAACGATGTCAAAAACAATCAGATTCAAAAAGGAAAAAGGCGAGATTCAGTATAAACAATACCTGCTGAATAATCTTGAAAATGCGCTTTCTACCATTGCAAACGGGGAATATCTCCTTTTGATAAAAAAGGAAGTCAAAAAGCGGACGCTCGACCAGAATGCGCTGATGTGGCTCTGGTTTACGTGCATCGAAAGGGAAACCGGTACGGATAAGAACGATGTTCACGATTATTACTGTATGCTTTTTCTCAGGCGTACAGCTCCGATAAATGGAGAAGACAGAGTAATTATAAGTGGAACATCCAAACTCAATACAGAGCAATTT
>JAISCL010000153.1 GCA_031265585.1 Tannerella sp.
CGTCCACGTTTGAGGTTCAGCCGAAAACGGGCCTTGCCGCCGGAACATACACGGACACGGTAAGGGTGACGGCAGGCGGCATCAGCGCCCTGTTCACGGTACGCTTCAGGGTAGACAGAAAGTACATCGACATCACCGGCGGCACGGTGACGCCGAAACCCTACGACGGGAATACCTCCACCACGGTAGGCAGCCTGACGTTCAGCGACCCCGTGGCGACCGCCGAACTCGTCTCCGGCGCGTCCTACACCGACAACGCCAACGCCGGCACCCTTCGCTGACGGGCGAAATCACCCCCGCTACCGTCACCATCGACAACGGCGACATCACGGCAACGAAAATATACGACGCCACCGTAGGCTTTACCGCCGCCCACATTAATACTTCCGGCGCCACGCTGAACGGCAATCTGGACGGCCCTGACCTGACGCTCGTCGAAAGTGGCGCCACGGGCAGTTTCGCCACGGCAGACGTGCAAAACGGTGACATCGTTTTCACCGGCTTCGCCCTCGGCGGCTCCGCAGCAGGCAACTACGCGCTCACCCCGCCAACCGTTGCGGCAAGCATCACCTCGAAAAACATCACCGTCGGCGGCAGCATCACGGCAACGAAAACCTACGACGGCAATGGAGGCTTCACTGCCACCGACATTGATATTACCGCCGCCACGCTGCCCAGTAACCTGGACGGCCCTGACCTGACGCTCGACAAAAGCGGCGCCACCGGCAGCTTCGCCATGGCGAACGTGCAAAGCGGCGGCATCGCTTTCACCGGCTTCGCCCTCGACGGCACGGCAAAAGGCAACTACACGCTCACCGCCCAGCCAACCGTTGCGGCAGGCATCACCCCGATAGACATCACCGTCTCCGGCGGCGCGGTAACAACGAAAGACTACAACGGAACGGCCACCGCCACGGTAACCGGCCTGACGTTCACCGGCCCCCTGACGGACGACGAACCGTTCACCTCCCCCGGGAACTACACCGTCAGCGCATCCTACACCGACAGCCCCAACGCCGGCACCGGCAAACCGGTAACGGCCACCGTAACACTGCAGGGTATCACGGCCACCAACTACAACCTGATCAACGGCAGTCCGTACACGCTGACGGGCAACGTCGACAGGATCATGCCGACGCCCGCCGGGCTTGACGTCACCCTGAGCGACGTCGCCTACGATGGCCTGGCGCATCCGGTGACGGTTACGCCCGGCGTCGAAGGCCTCGGCGCGATCACGGTATATTTACAACGGCAGCACGGCCCTGCCGGTCGCCGCCGGCGCGTATGCCGTCACGGTCAATATCGCCGGCGACGGTTTGAACTACCTCGCCGCCACCGATCTGCCGCTCGGCAGCTATACGGTAACCGGTGTCCCGCCAACGCCCGCCGAATTTGACTTCCACCTGAGCGACGTCACCTACGACGGCTCGGCGCATCCCGTGACAGTCACATTCAAACCCGGCAGCGCCGGCTTCGGTACGGTCACCGCCGTAAAATACAACGGCGTCACGACCCCGCCGACCGCCGCCGGCTCCTACGGCGTCACGGCCGACATCTCCGCCGGCGCAGGCCATGCCGCCATCGACAACCTGCCGCTCGGCAGCTTCACAATCGCCAAAGCCACCCCGACGCCCACCGTCCTTGACTTCACCCTGAGCGACATCGCCTGCACCGGCCGTCCGTATCCCGTACCGGTCATCCCCGTGAAGGACATCGCCGGCCTGGGCGAAATTACGGTATATTACAACGGCAGCACAACCGTCCCCGTCGATCCGGGCGAGTACCTCGTTACGGTCGACATCGCCGGGGGTGCGAACTACGCCGCCATCTACGGCCTGCCGCTCGGCGCGTTCACCATCCAGGAATCCCCGATACCTGTCCCGACCCGTTTCCGCGTACTGCTCCCGTCCGCCGCCGGCCTGACAACTGACCCGCCGGCACGTACCGCGTCAACAGCGGTGCCAACTTCACGTTCACGCTGACGCCCGACGTCTCCTCCGCAGACGGCAACGCCCCCGCAGGTACAGACGAACCGCCCGGCGCCCGGCCGCCCGAACGCCTCCGGCATCCGGATCACACCGAACGCGGACGGCAGCTACACGGCCGTCATCATCGGCATCCGGCAGGACATCGGGATCACGCTCTCCGTCGCGGACAGCAAATCCGGCCCCACGGACAACGCATCCGTCGCCGCCGGCCTGAAGGTTTACACCGCCCCCGGCGCCCTCATCATCACGAACAGCCGCCCCGATGCGGCCACCGTGTATGTCTACAGCCTCGCCGGGACGCTCGTCCGCCTGACGGCTGTCCCGCCCGGTACGACGCGGCTGGCTGTTCCGACGGGGGTCTATGTTGTTACCGATGGCGGCGCGTTCCGGCGGAAAGCGGCGGTAACCCGTTAGGATTAGAGACGCAATGCATCGCGTCTCTACAGGGTACGTATCCTTTCCGTGGGTCATCGGCGCGGTTATGAAAATCCGGCCCTTCGGGACAGTGCGAAGTATAACAAACCGCGGTGCGGCGTGCGGCGATTCCCGGTGCGACGCGTTGCGGTTTTCAGCGCAACGCGTCACAGATTTCGGTGCAACGCGTTGTAATTTTCAGCGCAACGCGTCGCAGTTTTCAGCGCCATGCGTTGCGGTTTCCTTTTTTATGGTGCAAAATCAGGGATAATTTGTCCTGTTTCAAACTTTTTGACGGATTCTGCGGGATGTTCATTGCATTGTATTATAAAAACAGGTATATTTGTAATCAAATTCTTTTAAGGTAAAAACATGCGGACTGTATTGTTTACCTCCTGACTTTGGTTTGAAATAAAAAAACGGATACTATGGATTTTTCGAATGTAACGGTTGAGAATGTTGTTTTAGTCGGTTCACTGCTTCTTCTTGTCAGTATTATAGCTGGGAAAACGGGATACAGGTTTGGCGTACCCACGTTAGTGCTTTTTCTGGTTGTAGGGATGGTCTTCGGCCACGATGGCCTGGGGTTGGAGTTTTCCAGTCCCAAGGTGGCGCAGCTTATCGGCGTGCTTGCCCTTAATATTATTTTGTTTTCGGGAGGGATGGACACGAAGTTTTCCGAAATAAAACCGATTCTGCCCCAGGGCATAATCCTGGCTACGATGGGGGTTTTGCTTACTGCCGTGATAACGGGTGTATTTATCTATCTGGTATCACAGCATCTGTTAACGGCTATCTCCTTTTCCTTTCTTGAAGCCATTCTGCTGGCCTCTGTGATGTCTTCCACCGATTCGGCTTCGGTATTTGCCATCCTGGGCGCCAAAGGGCTGGTGCTGAAAGAGCGTCTCCGTCCCCTGCTGGAACTTGAGAGTGGGAGTAATGACCCGATGGCTTATCTGTTGACCATTACTTTTATTCAGTGGATACAGATCGGGGAAGGCAGCCTGTGGTCAGTAGCGGGGACGTTTGTCCTGCAGCTGGTTGTCGGAGCTGCACTGGGGTATTTCCTCGGTCGTCTTGCGGTACGGCTGATGAACCGGATTAATGTTGATAATGAATCCCTGTATCCGGTTCTGCTGCTTACGCTGCTGTTCATCGTTTTCTCCATTACGAATGTCCTTCATGGAAACGGCTATCTGGCGGTATATATCAGCGGACTTGTCGTCGGGAACTCGAAATTTGTGCACAAGAAGACCTCCAAGAAGTTTATGGACGGTATGACCTGGCTCTTTCAGATTGTGATGTTCCTCACGCTGGGGTTGCTTGTGAATCCGGCCGAACTCCTTCCGATTGCCGGCATCGGGCTGGCGGTCAGTTTCTTTGTGATCTTTGTTTCGCGTCCTGTTGCCGTCTGGCTTTGCCTGCTTCCGTTCCGGAAGATGTCGAATAAAGCGAAACATTATGTTTCGTGGGTCGGTCTTCGCGGGGCCGCGCCGATTCTGTTTGCTACCTATCCGCTGACCTCGGGCATAGAGGGCGCGGGCGCTATCTTTAATATTGTGTTTTTTGTCACACTGGTCTCCCTGCTTGTGCAGGGCACTACGGTTCCCGCCGTAGCCCGGTGGCTCGGATTGGCAGGGGAAGATAAACCGCAAAATAAATTGCAGATATTTGATGTTGAAATATCGGACGATATAAAGTCAATTATGTCGGAGGTCACTTTAACTCCGGGACATTTATCACACGGAAGGCGTATCATGGATATGCCCATGCCGGAAAATACGCTGGTTGTTATGGTCAAGCGCGATGAGGCCTATTTCGTCCCGACCGGCTCTACTGCGCTGGAAGCGGGCGATGTGCTGCTGCTGATCTCCGATAATGAAAGGACGCTGGAAGAAACGTATGAGAGCCTGGGTATTGTCGAATAAAATCAATCCGTCAGAATAACTTTTTCGGATATTCCCCGGCGTCTATAAGCGCCCGTATTTTGTCAACCACTCCCTGCCGGTCGGCGGCGTAGGTGACTCCAAACCATTTGGACGCCGTATCAAGCACTTTTACACGCGCTACCTTTTTGGTCACAAGCTCATTGACCATTAACGGGATAAAATATTCACTTTTCGGATTCTCCCTGTTTTGACGTAAGAACTCCTTGAAGTATTCCTCCGAACAGTCGAAATAGTCAGGGGTGAATCCCCACATGTTCATGGATACGGGTGTATTTTCATCCAGAATGACTTTCATCCCGTTTTCGTCGATAAACCGGATCTCACCGTCTATACGTTCGATGGCCGTGCGTTCAACGACTGTTGTAAGATATCCGCCAGTATCCATGCCGCAAACGCCGCGTGCCACTGAGCCGCTTTCACTCAGTGTATTGCCCATGCGGAACCCCACCATGCAATAATCGTTTTCCCGGCCTTCGACGCCGGCCAGTTCTTTACCCAATACTTCAAAACTGTCACGTCCGTAAAAATCGTCGGCGTTGATCACTGCAAACGGTTCTTTTATCACGCCTTTCCCCATCAGTACGGCATGGTTTGTGCCCCATGGCTTCGTGCGGCCTTCCGGGCAAGTAAAGCCTTCGGGCAGTTTGTCCAGCGACTGGAAGACCGTTTCCGCTGGGATATGATGCTTATATTTACTTAAAATTTTAGTACGGAAGTCCTCTTCAAAATCTTTACGTATGACAAATACGACTTTCCCGAATCCACCGCGAATCGCATCGAAAATGGAGTAGTCCATAATGGTTTCACCGTTCGGGCCAAGTCCGTCTAACTGTTTTAATCCCCCATAGCGGCTGCCCATTCCGGCCGCAAGGACAAATAATGTTGGTTTCATATCAAATTGGTGTTAAAAGTTTTTTTTGTTCATAATCTCTGTTTTGACGGCGCAAATATACATTATTTTTTGTCAAATGAAAAATTAAACCGACCTTTGCGACGGCTTATTGCTTATATAAACAGGTTTGAAAGTGAGGCGAAAGGTAATTGGGGGCATCCTGTTTTTCCTTGTATTTATGCTATCCGGGAAAACGGTCGCCCAACAGACAATACAGGTAGAAGGGTACGTTAAAGATTCTATTACAAATGAGGCATTACCTTATGTGACAGTTGCGCTGTACGGGACAACCGGCGGTACGGCTACGGACGAAAACGGGTATTTTTCAATAAAAACAGTATCCGGCAGTATGACCCTTTCCGTTTCCTATATCGGATACGAAACAAGCCTTGTCACTTTTACAAAGAGTGAGAATAAGGCGACTGTGCGGTTGAAACCCGCGATGTATGAGCTTCGTGAAGTGACCGTGCGTCCCGGAAGGGAAAAGTATTCCAAAAGGGATAATCCGGCGGTCGCTTTTGTACGTCGTGTGATTGCAGGGAGAGACCTGAATGACCCGTATGCGCATGATTATTTCAGTTATAATACGTATGAACGGCGAACCTTTGCAAATAATGATTTTGATGTGGAGAAAGCCCGCCGGAACGGGGTGTACAGGCATATTGACTTTATATTCGATTATGTGGACTCGACATCCGTCCGGGGGAAGACGGTTTTGCCGCTCTACAGCGAGGAAATCATAACAGACTGTTTTTACCGGAAATCGCCGCATGCAGAACGACGGGTGGTGAAGGGTGCAAAGCGCGCGGGAATTATTGAAATCGTACCGGAAGACTATGTGAAACAGTTTATTGAGGAAGCGTTTCAGGATGTTGATATTTTTCAGGATAACATACCGCTGTTCCTGAACCGGTTTGTCAGTCCGCTTTCTTCTACAGGCCCTGATTATTATAGGTATTATTTACTGGATACGGTGACGGTTGACGGCGAGAGATGCATGGATCTCGGTTTTGTCCCCTTTAATCCGGAGTCTTTCGGTTTTGTGGGTCATTTATATGTGACGCTTGATTCAACCTGCTTCGTTAAAAAAGCGAACCTGCATATTCCACGGGATATCAACCTTAATTTTATAAGCGAGATGTCCATTGACCAAGACTATATCCGCACGGATGACGGTACGCGGATCCTGACGAAAAATGAGATCGCCCTGATAACCAAACTTACCAGAAAGATGAAAGGCGCTTACGCCCGGCGCACAGTTATCTGCCGGAATCATTCGTTTGACAGGCCCGCGGATATGACCATATTTGAAGAAAAGGCGCCGACGTCGGAATCGGAAGGAGCATACCGTCAGACGGAAGAATTTTGGACGGAGGCCCGCGAAGGCGCCGGGGAGATATCGCAGGCATCCGTAGAGAAAATGATGGCGCAATTGCGGGAAGTCCCGTTTTTTTACCGGTCTGAAAAGATTCTGAATGTCCTGGTCAACGGGTATGTGCCGACCTCCAAAACGAACAGCCTGTTTGAATTTGGGCCTGTGAATACGCTTGTCAGCGGGAATGCGCTGGAAGGGGCGCGGTTTCGCCTGGGAGGCGCGACAACGGTTCAGTTCAGCCGCCGGTTTTTCATGGACGGATACCTGGCCTACGGATTGAAGGATCATACGTTGAAAGGAGATGCTCTTTTTGAATACTCGTTCAATGAAAAGAAGCATTTCCGGAATGAGTATCCGTTTCATTATATCCGTGCGGAATACCGGTATGATATTAACCAGGTTGGTCAGCATTACCTGTATACGAATGCCGATAATGTATTTATGATGCTGAAACGCCATGAGAACAACCTGATTACCTATATGCGGAAAGCCGAATTAAGTTATTACAGGGAGAATTATAAAGGGCTGGGTTACCGTGTCCTGCTTCGTCATCTTACCGAATGGGCTACTCCCGGTGTGCCGTTCGATTTGATACGGGCGGATGGGACGACCCTGCCTGTCGGTCATTACAAGTCTACCCAGCTGGAATTTTACCTGCGCTGGGCGCCGAACGAGAAATTTTACCAGTCGCGGAATTACCGCTATGCGATTACCCTGGATGCGCCGGTCATCACATTCAGCCATACGGTGGCGCGGAAAGGGGCGCTGGGATCCGACCATCATTATAACCGTACCGAAATCGGCGTACGCAAACGGTTCTGGATGTCTCCGTTCGGACATGTCGATCTCTACGGGCAGGCCGGTAAAGTCTGGGATCGCGTCCCGTATCCGTTGCTGTGTATTCCAAATGCGAACCTGTCTTACAGTCTTGAACCGGAGAGTTTCCCGTTGATGGATCCGATGGAGTTTATAAACGACCGTTTCGTCTCCTGGGAGCTGTCTTATTTTATGAACGGATGGCTTTTCAACCGTTTGCCCCTGATAAAAGAGCTGCAGCTTCGGGAGGTGCTGACATTCCGGGGATGGTACGGTGATTTGAGCGACCGGAATAACCCGTATGTAGACGGCGCCGGTTTGTATAAATTTCCCGGGAATACTTATATGATGGGCGACAAGCCCTATATGGAGTTGGGCGTGGGGGTTGAAAATATATTCAAACTGATACGCCTGGATTATATCTGGAGATTGTCCTACCGTGATCATACAGGAGTCCCGAATAGCGGTTTAAGAGTGAAAATGAATTTTTCTTTTTGATATGTTATATTTTTTATCTACCTTGCGCGAATTATGAAAAAGGAGAAGTTCCATATTGAATATGTATTCGACAAGATTTCTAAACGGAGTTTGTGGAATCACCTGACAACGCCGCCCGGCTTATCGTCATGGTTTGCCGATGATGTGAAGGTGAAAGGCGAAACCTGTATTTTTTCCTGGGATAAAACGCAGGAAGAAGCGAAGGTGATTTATATGAAGTTGTACGTATGTGTGCGTTATCAGTGGGCGGGTGAGGAAGAAGGCGCTTATTTTGAGTTTCGTATTCATACGATCGAACTGACAGGCGGTGTGGCTCTTGAAATCACGGATTTTGCGGAACCGTCGGAGAAAATGGATGCGATAAGTTTGTGGGATTCGCAGGTGGACGAATTGAAAAGGACGTTAGGAGTGTAATAAGGGTATGCGCACTGTCAAGCGATTAGATTTATTTTTGCTGAAAACATTCCTGCCGCTGTTCCTGATGACGTTTGGGATCTGTCTGTTCATTTTCCTGATGCAGTTTCTGTGGAAGTATGTCGATGAAATGGTCGGTAAAGGGATAGAAATATATGTTCTGGCGGAACTGTTTTTCTATGCCGCCCTTACTTTTGTCCCGCAGGCGCTTCCGCTTGCCATCCTGTTCGCTTCCCTGATGACGTTTGGAAACCTTGGGGAGCAGCTGGAACTGCTTGCCATGAAGGCTTCCGGCATTTCACTGATGCGCATCATGAGGCCGCTGACCGTCTTCCTTGTTTTTATAACTGTTTCCGTTTTCTTTTTCCAGAATAATGTGATTCCCGTATCCCAGGTTAAAATGTATACCTTTCTTTATTCCGTCAAGCAGAAATCACCGGAACTGGAAATCCCGGAAAGTATTTTTTATACGGAGATCAACGGGAAGAATATCTATGTCCGAAAAAAGGACAAAAAGAGAGGCCTTCTGAAGGATGTGATGATTTATGATTATTCGGAAGGATTTAACAGTATCCACGTTATTGTTGCCGATTCGGGACGGATGAAAACATCAATCGATAAGAAATTTTTGATCCTGACACTGTATAGCGGCGAATCATTTCAGAACCACAGTAACAATAAGAAGAATGCGCGGGATGCCATTCTGTACCGCCGCGAAACCTTTGATACGATGGAAATGCTGATAGAGTTTGACGGTAATTTCAATATGAGAGGCGAGTCCCTGCTTCAGGATCGCTATGTGAGTAAGAATATTGCAAGCCTCCGGCATTCGATTGATTCGATGATGGTTCGAGTTGACAGTATTAAGGCGGTCGATTCAAAAGCCCTGTACGCGCATTCGTATCATAAGACGTTAGCCCGCGTGCAGCCTCAAACAAAAACGGATGGCGAGATGAAAGAAGATTCCCTGGCGGCTAAAAAGAGTGTGATTAATTTTGACAGCCTGTACCGTGTGCAGGAACCGGCCATAAAGGCCTCCCTGCTGTCTTACTCAAAACGCAGCATTGATAACCTGCTGATAAATTACGGCATGAAATCCGAGATTTTGAGGATAGAAGAGAAAGAGATCCGGTTGCATCATACGGAAATGCACCGGAAGTTCACGCTGTCGTTCGCCTGCCTCGTCTTTTTCTTTATCGGCGCTCCGCTCGGGGCGATCATACGTAAGGGAGGGCTGGGTGCGCCGGCCGTTATATCGGTACTGCTTTTTGTTGTGTATTACATTATCGACAATATAGGTTTTAAAATGACCCGTGATGGCGTATGGCAGCCATGGCAGGGTATGTGGCTAAGCTCGGCGGTGCTTTTGCCGTTGGGTATTTTCCTGACATACAAAGCGGTGAATGATTCCGTTCTGCTGAATGCGGAGACGTATATGGATGCCATTAAACGCTTTATCGGTAAACGCGAGTTTCGCAGGATCGAAAAAAAGGAGATTATTATGGAACGCCCGGATTATGCTGCGCTTACTGTCCGGCTACGGCAGTTGCAGGCTTCCTGCAAGGAATACCTGGCTCATCATAAGCGCTGGCTGCATTATTTTACATTCTGGAAGCAGGGCGGAACGGACTGCGAAGCTGAAGGAATAGCGCATGAAATAGAATCGGTCGTGCAGATTCTTGAAAATTCGGACCGGATTCTGGTATTAAACAAGACAATGGACTTTCCGGTTATAAAAAGTTTTCACCCGGCGAATTTTACGCTCAGTCCCAACGCGGGAATGGCGTTGGCGATCTTCTTTCCGGTGGGAGGACTGATCTATTTAATCGCTGTGTATCGCCGGAAACTGTTATGTCAGGATATAAAAACAACGATTCGTGTATGTGATGAAATGGACGGAATAATAAATAATGAAAATATAAAATAAAGACAGTATGGAAAAGTTTAAGCTGAACACAATAGAGGAAGCTGTTGAGGACTTCCGGGAAGGGAATTTCCTTATCGTTGTAGATGATGAAGACCGGGAAAATGAAGGTGATTTTATCATAGCCGCCGAAAAGATAACTCCCGAAAAGGTTAACTTTATGCTGACGAACGGTCGTGGCGTACTTTGTGCGCCCGTTACCGAAGAACGGTGTGAAGAACTGGAACTCAATATGCAGGTGATACATAATACGTCCCTGCTGGAAACTCCTTTTACAATTACGGTGGATAAACTGGGAGGCGATTGCACAACAGGCGTTTCTATTTATGACCGTGCACAAACGATACGTGCGCTGGCCGATCCCGAAACCCGGCCTTCCGATCTGGGGCGTCCGGGACATATTAATCCACTCAGGGCGCGTTCGAGAGGCGTGTTGCGCCGTGCAGGACATACGGAAGCAACGGTCGACCTGGCGCGGCTTGCCGGACTTTATCCTGCCGGCGCCCTGATAGAAATCCTGAATGAAGACGGGACAATGGCCCGAATGCCGGAACTGATGGAGGTATCTAAAAAGTTCGGCATAAAGATCATATCAATCCGTGACCTGATCGCCTATCGTTTAAAAACAGAATCTTCGGTTGAAAAAGGAGTGGAAGTGAAGATGCCGACAAAGTACGGTGATTTCCGCCTTATCCCGTTCAAGCAGAAAAGTAACGGCCTGGAACATGTCGCCTTGATAAAAGGCGAAATATCAAGCGATGAGCCTCTTTTGGTGAGGGTTCATTCATCCTGTATGACAGGTGATATTTTCGGTTCCTACCGCTGTGACTGCGGAGAGCAGTTGCACAAAGCCATGCGGATTATCGAAAAGGAAGGAAAGGGCGTTGTCCTGTATCTTCATCAGGAAGGCCGCGGGATTGGCCTTATGGATAAGATAAAGGCGTATAAACTGCAGGAAGAAGGACTGGATACGGTAGATGCCAATCTTCATCTGTGTCATAAGGCCGACGAGCGTGATTACGGGGTGGGGGCACAGATCCTCCGGCAAATAGGGGTGCATAAAATGCGCCTGATGACGAATAATCCGGTGAAGCGTGTCGGCCTCGAAGCGTACGGGCTGGAAGTCGTTGAAAACGTGCCGATCGAAGTGGAGCCGAACAAGTATAATGAATTTTATATGCGGACAAAAAAAGATCGGATGGGGCATGAACTGCATAAGGTCAATTAAACAGTAATTCATTTTTAATTATAAATAATTTAAACTACATGGAACAATTATCTGCACGTTTAGCCGGTTTGTCACCCTCGGAAACACTGGCAATGTCACAAAAAAGCAATGAGTTGAAAGCCCGGGGGATTGATGTTATCAACCTTAGCGTCGGCGAACCTGATTTTAACACGCCCGGCCACATTAAGGATGCGGCTAAAAAAGCGATTGATGACAATTTCTCATTTTATTCACCTGTTCCGGGGTATCCGGATCTGCGCAGGGCGATTGTAGAAAAACTGAAACGTGAGAACAACCTGGATTATACGGCCGACCAGATTGTCGTTTCAAACGGGGCAAAGCAGTCGGTATGTAATGTTTTGCTCAGTATTGTCGGGCCGGGCGATGAGGTGATCGTTCCCGCACCGTACTGGGTGAGCTATGTCGAAATGGTCAAGCTGGCAGAAGGAACAAATGTTATTGTAACGGCCGGCATTGATCAGGATTTTAAAATAACGCCGGCACAGCTTGAGGCGGCGATTACTCCCCGGACGAAAGCGTTTATCTTATGTTCCCCGTCCAATCCGACGGGAAGTGTGTACGGTAAGGAAGAATTAAAAGGGCTTGCCGCTGTGCTGGCAAAATATCCGAATGTTATCGTGGTGGCGGATGAAATCTATGAACATATCAATTATGTCGGTAAACACGAAAGTATTGCCCAGTTTGAGGAGATAAAAGACCGCGTGGTCGTTGTGAACGGCGTTTCAAAAGCGTATGCAATGACGGGATGGCGTATCGGTTTTATTGCCGCTCCGCTGTGGATTGCCGGAGCCTGTAACAAACTGCAGGGGCAGTATACGTCAGGGCCAAATTCCATTGCGCAGAAAGCTTCCGTAGCGGCTTTTTCCGGGGATCAGTCGTGTGTTGAGGAAATGCGCCGGGCGTTCCTTCGCCGCCGTGACCTGATCGTAAAATTGTGCAGGGAAATACCGGGCGTGAAATTAAACGTTCCACAGGGGGCTTTCTATATCTTCCCGGAAGTGGACGGTTATTACGGAAAGAGTGTGGATGGCCGCATGATAAACAATGCGACGGATCTGGCGATGTACCTGCTTGAAGCCGGACATGTAGCAACGGTGGGAGGCGCCGCTTTCGGAGCGCCCGAATGTATCCGCCTGTCGTATGCAACATCGGATGAAAATATTATCGAAGCAGTGAGACGCATCAAAGAAGCGCTGGCAAAACTTAACTGAAGTTTGATCTTTATAACCTGAGTTCGGGCCTTGGCAGGCTCGGTAATCATGAGGGTGTGTCAATACCCTGAAGGCTCTCATTACGTAATAGCCGATGCAAATGATCGACACATAATGAAAACTCGGGGGATGGAGTACCCCCATTAATATTACGCAAAATCAGTACTGAGGCTTTAACCTGACGGCTATGCCCCGTCGGGGTTGCGGGGGGAGGGGGAGGTGCTTTTTTCTATTGATATGGATGCCTTTGGCGGGCAACAGTACATGGTTACCGAACCTCGCCGGGCGTAGCGTCCGCAGTAAAGGCAGGCATCCGTTTTTGCCTGGCGTAGGTGTTCCCCGCGCTTTGCGGAATGTTTCCTTATATCATTTCTCTTTTGCCCCGGGCGAAGTATAATACAGGGTTACTTTTAACGGAAAATGGTCGGACAGCATACGCGCCTCCGCTTCGACATTAAAAACTTCTTTTGGAAAATCACCGGCATTTAACCGGATGTCATTTTTAGGCGTGCGGTAACTGTCCGTTAATATGCCGTAACGGTCAACCTTGAATTTGTCCGTAACAAAAATATGGTCTATGCGGCTATTGGTCAATTCGTTACTTTTAAAAGAATTGAATGTCCCGTTTAATGCATACCGTACAACTGCTTTTTCGTATGTATCGTTCAGGATATCAGAGCCGGCCAGCAGTTTGTAACTTTCGTTTGTCTGATCCACGTTGAAGTCTCCGGTGAGGATCACCGCATCTTTTCCGCACATCTCCGTTATTTTTTCCAGCACAAGAATGGCGCTCTTTTTACGCGCCTCAACACCTATATGGTCAAAGTGCAGATTGAAGAACCATAGCTTTTTTCCTTTTTTAAGATCCTTGAATTGACCCCATGTACAGATACGCGGCAGCGCTGCATCCCATCCCTTGACAGGATATTCCGTATTTTCAGCAAGCCAGAAGTTCCCTGATTTTAATAATTTGAAACGGTCTTTTTTATAGAAAACCGGTACATATTCTCCCTTCGTACCCCCGTCGTCACGTCCCACGCCGGTGTAACTGTATTGAGGCAGTGCGTTGAGAAGGTCTTCCAGCTGATTATGAAGAACCTCCTGAGTCCCGAAAATATCAAAATCATTGAACAATATCTGTTGTGCAATGAGCGGGCAACGCCTGTCCCATCCGTTCCCGTTTTCTTTATCCCCCCTGTTGTCATTACGGATATTATAGGTTCCTACAATAAGATCCTGTGAACAGATCTGACAGGTGCAGATAAGAGCCGAAATGAATAGGAATGCTGTTTTTTTCATGTGAATGCAGTTTTTTTATGATATTGTTTAGAGTTCGTCTGGGAAAGTAAAAAAAGGTCGCCTGATTCAGACAACCTTTTTTCTTTCAGCTATTTATAGATTAATCAACATTAAGCGTTTCACGTTTGAATGATGTAACCGTTAATTCTTTATCCTGCTGTTTCAGATATTGAGCAATCGTTATTTTTGAATCTTTTATAAATTCCTGCTGCAGGAGCGTGTTTTCTTTATAAAATTTCTGAAGAGCGCCTTCTGCGATCCTGTCTAACAGATTATCCGGCTTACCTGCCTGGCGCGCTTTATCACGGGCGATTTCCATTTCCGAATCAATTACGTTTCGGGGAACATCAGACGGGACGATCGCAACCGGATTCATGGCTGCTACCTGCATGGCTACATCACGTGCAACCTGCCGGTCGACTTCGTTATTGAAAGCCACGATCGTAGCCAGCTTATTTCCCGGATGTATGTATGAAATCGTAGCGACGTCTTTTACAGATTCGTAGAAACCGAGTTCCATTTTTTCTCCTGTTACACCTATACGGTCGGTAATATGATTTTCTACCGTACGGCCATCGCTTAATGACATTGCAAGCAATTCTTCTTTTGATGCGGGTTTGTTTGCCATGGCGAGATCAAGGAAATGCTGGGTCATTGCAATGAAATCTGCGTTTTTTGCGACGAAGTCGGTTTCACATTTTACCCCTACGATGGCTGCAAAACCGCCATTTTCTGCGGCTAAAACACAACCTTCCGCCGCTTCACGGTCTGAGCGTTTTGCGGCAACAGCCTGGCCTCTTTTGCGGATTATTTCCATGGCTCTGTCAAAATCACTGCCGGCTTCTTCCAGCGCATTTTTGCAATCCATCATTCCGGCGCCGCTCATTTTGCGCAATTTTGTTATATCTGCTAATGTTACTGCCATAATATTATCTTTTTATTTTTTATTGTTGATACTGACTGTCGAAACAGTTTGGTGATTATTGTTCTTCGGAAGTTTCTTCCGCCTGCGTTTCTTCTTCCTTTACTTCTTCGGCAGGAGCCGCTTCTTCCGATTTTTTTGCACGTGTTTTGCGTTCGCGTTTAGGAGTTGTTTCAGTTCTTTCTTCGCTGTCGTCCCTGTTTGAGCGTTCCGCTTTTCCTTCCTGGATACCTTCCTGAACAGCTTTGCAAAGCGCGCCTAAAATTAATTCAACGGATTTTGTCGCGTCATCATTGGCCGGGATTACAAAATCAATCGTGGAAGGATCCGAATTTGTATCAACCATGCCGAAGACCGGGATACCCAGACGGTTTGCTTCACGAACAGCAATATGTTCTTTCATCACATCGACAACGAACAGCGCTGCGGGAAGACGGTTCAGGTCGGCAATCGAACCGAGGTTCTTTTCCAGTTTGGCGCGCTGACGCGTGATTTGCAGTTTCTCTCTTTTTGAAAGGTTGTCAAACGTACCGTCTGTAGCCATTTTGTCAATGGTTGACATCTTCTTTACAGCCTTACGGATGGTAGGGAAGTTAGTCAGCATACCGCCCGGCCAGCGTTCAATAACATAAGGCATATTCATCGAAGTAGCCATGTCGGCAACAATCTGTTTCGCCTGTTTTTTAGTCGCGACGAAAAGGATTTTACGTCCCGACTTGGCCAGGTTTTTCATGGCTTCCGCCGCTTCATCTATTTTAGCAACTGTTTTATATAAATCAATGATGTGAATACCATTGCGCTCCATAAAGATATAAGGAGCCATGGCAGGGTTCCATTTACTTTTTAAGTGCCCGAAATGAACACCTGCCTCCAATAACTGTTCAAAATCTACTCTTGACATTTCTTTGTTTATTTAATCGTTTACATTCTTTTTTGTTAAACACCAACTATCCGGTAGCTTACCGGCATGCGATCATGTAGAAAAAATCCGGATAATTTAGATACTAAACGCATCTTACCTGTAAGAACCTCACAAATATTAACGTTTGCTGAACTGGAATCTCTTACGGGCTTTCGGCCTTCCCGGCTTTTTACGTTCTACTGCACGGGGATCACGTGTCGTGAATCCTTCTGCCTTCAGCGCCGGTTTAGATTCCGGATTGATTTTTATCAATGCACGTGTAATTGCCAAGCGGGCCGCTTCGGACTGGCCTTTGAAACCGCCGCCGAACAGATTCACTTTGATATCATACTGTTCTGCCACGTTCAGCGTATTCAGTGGCTGTTTTACAACATACTGAAGGATTGATGAGGGAAAATAATTTTCTAATTCACGTTTGTTGATTGTGATCTTGCCACTGCCTTCTGTTACATAAACACGGGCTACTGCCGCTTTACGTCGTCCTATTGCATTTACAACTTCCATACTAATTATTTAAGTGAATTTATATCTAATGATGTAGGCTGCTGCGCCTCGTGTTTGTGCTCGTTGCCACCGTATATATACAGGTTTTTGAGCAATTTGGCACCCAGCTTGTTTTTGGGTAGCATCCCTTTCACAACTCTGCGGAACAGACGGTCTTCACCTTTTTCTTTCAGCCTGGCCGGCGTCGTTTCCTTTTGTCCTCCGGGATAACCTGAATATGAATAATAAATACGGTCATTCCATTTTTTTCCCGTTAGAACGGCTTTGTCTGCATTGATAATAATTACATTATCACCACAATCAACGTGAGGAGTGAAATTCGGTTTGTATTTCCCGCGCAAAAGTTTTGCTACTTTTGAGCTCATACGTCCTACATGCTGGCCTGTAGCATCTACTACAATCCACTCTTTGTTTACAGTTGCCTTGTTTGCAGAAATGGTCTTATAACTTAAAGTATCCACTGCTTAAAAAATTTAATTAGTTAATTAATAAATGTTTCTGCTGTCTTCCGGATGTTTGACACGACGGGCATGTTGATGCAAAACAGGGGAAACGGCTGGCAAAGGTACTGTTTTTGCCAGTAAAAACAAAAATATTTTATCTTTTTATTGAAAAAATGATTTCCGGACAGAATATTTATGTATTTATACAACCTTATGTCCCGGAATAGCAAACTGCGTACATATTTAATAACAGGCAACTCTATTGTATCCGGTAATGGGATCTTTTTAAATTTTGGTGGTGTTCTCCAAAGTATGCTATCTTAGACAAAGCAGAAATTGATATAAAAGAAAGCGAGATTGAACGCTTTTAAATGGTTAAACAACTTTTTTGAAAAACAACAAGTTTTACGGAAA
>JAISCL010000213.1 GCA_031265585.1 Tannerella sp.
TCTGTCGCAGGAATCCGTTTTGTCTGCTCTTTTATGCCTGTCGAGAGTAATATGACTGATTATCAATTACTAAAAGAACTGCCGGGATTTATATTATGAGAATTTATAGAGGAAAGATAATGCTTTTTTCCGAATATCCATCTTTTACGCCTGTGTTAAGGGTGCTTTAACCGGGGTGTTAAGCCTGTCTTAACTGGTGCGTTAAAGACGCTTTAACCGGTGCGTTAAGCGTATCTTTCCTCTGTGTCTCCCTGTGTCTTCTCCGTGGAACCCGGTGTAAGAAAAAGTTACACGGAGAAACACAGAGAAGACACCGAGTTCCACAGAGCCTTTGAATCGTTAAATCACTGTCAGTTCCTGGTCAAAAACCGCTTGGCGCGGAGCTTTCAGCTGTTTACCGGCTCCGGTAAACTGCGTGATCACTTTCAAGCGGTACGCGCCCGGTTGCCATTCCGCCGGAATCAGCAGCAGCAGTTTGCTCGGATTGTTGACGACGATCAGGTCGGCATCCAGTTTGTAAGACAGCTGGCTGTCGTCGGCGCTTTCCAGATAGACGCCGACCGTCGGGTCGCTGCCGGTCACTTTGATATACGAACCTTCCACTTCGGCGTTGCGGCTACGGATGAGTGTGCCGTCGGCAGCTTTGGTTTGCAGGTTGATCACCTGGTAAATATGTATCACGTCCGGCATTTCGCCTAAAATCTCGACTTCCGTATTGGACAGTTCTTTCCGGATTTCCATGCCCTGTGTGGCCGACACGTATACACCGTTCTTCACCGGGTCAAACTTCTTGCCGAAGAATACGCCGGTGATAATCGCCCGCAGATAGACCAGACCCGTATCCACATTCCAGCCGCGGGCGGCAAAACGGGCAGCCATGCGGTTATATCGCGTCACGACGTCTTCCAGCGTTTCGCGTTTCAACTCAATGCCCTCTTCCATCAGGGCATCTATCAGTCCCGACCTGTTGATTTTCCCCATGGACGACACGATGGCCGTCATATCGTTCGGGTCAGAAGTCAGCTCATTCTTTCTGAGCAATGCTTTCAATATATTTTTCATCTTAATCTAAATTAATTTCAGTACAATGCGTCTCCCTGTGGTTCCCGTGTCTTCTCCGGGAAGCTCCGTGCTGTAAAATCACATGGAACGATCCGAAGAAAATACGGAGTTCCACAGTTTGACCTTGACATTCATTCTCAATTTTCAACTTTCAATTCCTTCACTGCCATAACGGATGCTGCTGCAACGCTTTCGTTGTACTTGCGTTGATGGCGCTCTCCGGTATGGGCCAGACGTAAAACTTTCCGCCCGGGAAGATACTCGTATGCATCAACTCGCCGCCATTCGCGCCGTTCGGGATTTCAAATTCCTTTGTGACGCTGCCGTCCAGACTGACGGGTACCGTCAGCTTGTCCATGTACGTAGCGGTTGTGCCGTCCGGGTTGAATGTCTTGGCGATATGCATCGAATAATGCGACATGTTCAGCCGCTCTTCAAGCAGGCGCCAGCGCTTGAGATCCCAGTAGCGTTTCCCTTCGCAGACCAGCTCTACTACCCGCTCGTTACGGATCAGCGCACGTAGCGCTTCCGTAGTCGGGTGCGTTTCCACCGTGACTGCCGGCATGCCGACACGAGCACGCAGTTGTGTCAATGCGCTACGCACCTCGTCCGATGCACCGTATGCCTCGTTCATCGCTTCGGCATAGATCAGCAACAACTCGCCATAGCGGTAGTTGATAAAGCTGCCGTGACCGCCGTGACGACCGTTGTAACGATCCCAGTACTTGATATTGATATACCCCGACGGCGAGCGGTCAATCGAACTGCCCAGCGTCTTCATATAATCGTTGTCTACGACCGTCGTCTCGTTGCCGTTGCTGTCATACTCGTACTCAGACAGCGTATTGGCCCGCCACTGACTGCCGTCCGCAAACGTGCAGACACGTCCCGGGTAGATCGTCGTCAGCGTGAAACGCGGGTCGCGGTTATCGAACGGCTTTTCCGGGTCGTACACCGCACTTTTGCTGATGGGCAGGCCATCCATACATTCGAACATGTCCACGCACTCCTGCGTCAGTGGGAAGTCGCCCCAGCCAATGTTGTTCTTATGCGGTCCGAAGTTATAGTAACTGAACGAGTTCGTCGCCAAATCCAGCAGCCGCACGTACTCAAGGATGATTTCCTTCTGCGGATCGGCGCCGGCCTGACGGTCGGCGATAAAGAGGCTGTTGAAGTCGCTGCACAGACCGTAGCCCGTTGCGTTTGCTTCGTTCAGCGCCGCCTGCGCCGCTGTGGCTGCATCCGTAAACTTCGCGTCCGTCAGCGCCCCGTTGTAGTAGCCCGCCGCATAGAGCAGCATGTTCGCTTTCAGCGTCAGCGCTACCAATTTCGTCAGCCGCCCGCGTTCTCGTTGTGTCGGGCCAAGGCTTGGCAGGCTTTCAATGGCCTTGTTTATGTTATCCAGCGCCTCGGCGAACACCTCTTCCTTCGGAGACGAGGGGATATCCGCCTCGCTTAGTGTCAGCACCTTGCGCACGATCGGCACGTTTTCGTACGCCCGGAACATCACAAAATAGCGATGCGCCAGCAGGTAATACGCCGTGCCCGTGTACAGGCTCCGGTTCGCCGGTGTCAACTCCACCCGGTCGATATTGTCGAACAGCACGTAGGCGCTGCGGATTGACGACCAGTTCCAGTACTGCCCGACGACGCCCGACGAGGGCATCATCGTTCCGTTATGCAACTCCGCATAGCTCCGGTTGCCCGACTTTGATGACCACTGCCCTACCAGATCGCTCCGGTAGTCCAGCCAGATCGACGGGCCGGGGCCTTCGACGAACGAACCGTAGAATCCGTCGGTAAACAGCTTGAAATCTTCGTCCTGTGAAAAATAGGAATCCACCGACAGGTTGTTCTGTGGAATCCGGTTCAGGAAGTCTTCACACGATGCCAGTCCGAGGATGGCTATCACGGCCATAAGTCGTATACAAAATGTTTTACTGTATGTTTTCATCTTTCTTTATCATTTATTCGTTTATTCATACGAGATTCTTAAAAAGTAAGGGACAAACCTCCGCTCAATACCCGCGACGGGCCGTAGTAGACGGAGCCTGCCCCGCTATCCTGCGTCGTTATTGCGGCTTCCGGGTCGATGTACTCCTTATAGCCGGGCGCGTAGTAGAACAGGTTTTCACCCGTGACGTAGACGCGCAGTTTCGAGATGCCTGCCTTCTCCGTCCAGCCTTTCGGCAGCGTATAGCCGACCTGCAGGTTTTTCAGACGGATATACTTCATATTCCGCAGGTGGTATTCGGACGGCGAACCGAACATGGTACAGAATTCGCCTGACAGCCAGTTGTTGTCGGTCAACCGGGGCAAGTCGGCCCATTTGTTCGGATTTTCCGGCGACCAGCGGTTATCGTAGTTGCTCTGGAACATGACAAAAGTCAGCCTGTTACCGGATGTATAGTGTCCATCCAGATTTCGGAAATCCCAGCGCGACCCCACGCCGTTGAATACGGCGGAGAAGTCGATACCTTTCCACTCGGCGCCCAGATTGAAACCGTAGATATAATGAGCAGTCGTCGTCTTTTCGGACAGGTAGCGGTCGTTGCTGTTGATTTGCCCATCGCTGTTACGGTCGATAAACTTGATATCGCCCGGGCGTGTCAGGGTCGAAGGCTTGACGTAACCGTCGATTTCCGCCTGATCAACAAACAGCCCCTCGGTCTGGTAGAGGTAGAGGCTGTTGCGCGCCCGTCCTTCCGCATAGTAAGTGCTGGAACCGAGAGAAATGCGTCCGCCTTCGTATCGTGGGTCGGTCGAACCGAGGCCGCCCAGGCTAACGATTTCGTCGTTGTAGTTGGAGATATTCCCGCCGATAGAGTACGTGAAATCGCCGATGCGATCCATCCACTGAAGCTCAAATTCCCATCCCCGGTTGTCGATAATATACGTATTCTGTACGGGAGCCGAAGCACCGAACGTACTCGGTACGGTGGGAGTGGCGATGATATCCGTGGTGCGGGTGTAATACCAGTCGAACTGACCGGACAGGCGGTTGTTCAGAAAGCCGAACTCAATACCCGGGTTGGTGGTTGTCTTGGTTTCCCATGACAGGTTCGGGTCGGCCGGCGTACCGACGGAGGTGGTGGTTGACGTGGCGTCGCCGAAGACCCAGCTGCCGCGCGAGACGGAGGTGGCAAAGGGATACAAGTTGCTGCCCTGGTTACCCAGCTGTCCCCACGAAGCACGCAGTTTCAGGTTGCTCAGCCACGTGACGTCCTTCATAAAGTTTTCTTCCGTAATGCGCCATCCGCCGGATACACCCGGAAAGAAGCCCCAGCGCCGCGAAGGAGAGAAACGGGACGAGCCGTCGTAGCGTGCGGTCAGTTCCAGCAGGTAGCGATCCTTGAAGGCATAAGTGGCACGCCCGATCATGGACGCCATCACCCATTCGTCAGCCGAAGAAGTCCCGTAAAGGTCTGTACCTGAACCGATGGAAGCTGAAATCTCCCGCAATTCGTTGTTGATAAACCGGTATCCACGTGCGGAAATATTGTCGTTCCGGTTGGACTCCGTTTGGAAGCCAGCCATCACGGTCAAGGCGTGGTTAGCGATCTTGAGCGAATAGTCCAGATTGACCAGATTGCTCAGGTACTGTCCGGCCGACCAGCCTTCCGAAGCCGTCGAATAGGCCGCGTTGCCGGCAGTTGCCGAGCCGGTATAGTTTCCTTCTGAATCATAGCGGTCGATCATCCGGGTAAATGAATTATTCCGGTTATAGGTATTATTCGAGGCGATGGTATATTTCACATACAGCCCTTCCAACAATTCAAACCTGATATCCGCCGAAATGCGGTACCGGTCATAGTCATGCAGATTGTTCCCCCCTTCGGAGAAGGCTTGGGCGGCATTCAGGCCGCCCACATCCAGTGCACCCTTGTTGTAAACGCCATTGGGATACTGGAAAATATCAATGGGCGGATTCAAGAGGCAACGCAATGAAGTCGGAACGTCAATTACCGGGCGAGTAATATCTTCCCTCGAAAGGAAGGAACTGAGTGATATTTCCAGCCGGTTGACGGGTTTCCAGTTGACATTGCTTAGGAAAGTCAGCCGCTTATAGTCGTCATTGTCAACCATACCGTCCTGCGTAACGTACCCAAGGGAGAGATAGGCATTCAGTTTCTCCGTTCCTCCCCGGACGCTGAGGTCGTGCTGCTGCTGCAAGGGGTTGTTGTTGAGCCAGTCGAACCATTGCGACCGGGCTGGTTTCAGCGGGTCGGAACCGTTGTACTGCGCAATCTGTTCTTCCGTATAGACCGGATTGCCGCCATCGTTGACGCGGCCTTCGTTATTGGCGCGCATCCAGGTTTGCGAATCGACGATCCGGCTCTTGTAATTGCTTAGCGTCGAACGCTGTGCGCCGACGGTACCGTTGTAGGTGACAGTTGTCTTCCCGGAAGTTCCCTTTTTGGTGGTAATCAGGACAACCCCGCCCGTAGCGCGTGCACCGTAGATAGCGGCGGAAGCGGCGTCTTTCAGCACGGAAATCTGTTCGATGTCATTGGTGCTCACTTCGTCGATACTGCCCACAATACCGTCGACCAGCACCAGCGCACCGTTGGACGAGAAAGTCTCCCGCGAGGCGCCGCGAATTTCCAGCGTAGACGTGGCATAATTGGGCCGTCCGGAGCTTTGGCGGATGTAAACACCCGGCGTAATTCCCTGCAGGGCCACCGAGAGCTTGGGTAGGGAGCGGCTTTCGAGCAGCTCGGTCTGCACCGAAGTAATGGCAGTAGTCAGGCTGGTCTTGCGCTGCGTACCGTACCCGATTACCACCACTTCGTCCAGCAACCTGGTATCTTCGATCAAAATGACATCGATTGTTGATTGATTTCCCACAAGAATTTCTCTGGCTTGGTAACCGATATACGATACTTGAAGCGTTGCATCCTGTGGAACATTTAATGAAAATCTTCCGCCAGCATCGGTCACGGTGCCGACAGTGGTGCCCTTGACCATGACGCTGGCGCCAACAATTGGCTCGCCGCTGTTGTCCTTCACCGTGCCGGTAACAGTTCTCCCCGTCTGCTGCAAGGTCTCTACATTCTTTTGTACTTCGCTTTCGCTTGCCGCCACCTGGACGGAAAACAAAAAGAGTACGGCAAACGTCGCCATCGTACTCCCGATGGAACGCGATTTCTCAATCATACATTGCAATAATTTTTTTACTTTCATTTTGTGTGTTTTAAATAATATTTAAAAAATCTCAGTTTATATCACTCGCCGGCAAACTTTCAGGTTTCTACCGGCTCTCTTTTGTTCGATTTTCATTCGTTTTTTTCCATAGGCAAATTCGTTTTATAATGATTAGTGATGAATCGTGAAGGCGGATTAGGCCGTAAGGGTGGAGGACGTCCTGAAAAGCGGAACGGACGCCGGGACAGGGAAGATTTGCTTCCGAATCCCATACATCCGTCTGAAAAGCAGGAAAAGCCGCATGACTTTCCGTTTTGAAAAAAAATATATCTTGACGCGCGTGCGTGCTCCCGCACGCGAGCAATAACGCGGGTAGCGCGTATGCGTATATTATATGAGAGAGAGAGAGAGAGAGAGAGAGAGAGTAGCGAATATATTCATAACAAACAAATTAAAAGGCATAAAAATACTTAACGCCTTTCTATTTTTTGTTTTCTGTATGAATAGTGTATTGTGTCTCATCTTTTCTATTTGTTAACCGTTCCTGTTTTTTTGATCGGGGCAAAGATAGAGTATTTTTTTTATTTACTGCAAGAAAAAAATAAAAAAAATAACAGTGGAACATAAAAATTAAATATTTGCAACCGTCAAATCCCTGTTTTTATCGGACAGGTATGACCCGGCAGATTCGACAAAAATAATTCGCCGTTCATTTTTCCGCGCTGCTTTCCCTGAGAAACTTACCGGTTAAATCTCCATCCATAATAATTGCCCTTTCCCGAATCCTGATTCCTGCGCTCATGAATATGTATTGAGTTCATTCGTAAATGAAAAATAAATGGGTCATGACTTACT
>JAISCL010000264.1 GCA_031265585.1 Tannerella sp.
CGTCCAGCCTGATTGGGAACAGGCAGTCAAGCCCCTGATTATACTGTTTGAATATCGGCCTTTGCATATAATTATATGATTGATTATCAGTTGCAAATATACGAAAAATCCTGCAAACAGCCAAATATTTTTGCAAGTTTTTTTACTCTTTTTTGATCGGATAAAGTACAAAAAAAAAGAGGCTGCCTGGCTTTTGAGACAGCCTCCTCGCCAGGCGATGTAATTACGTGTAAACCGAATATGTCAAAGACTATCCTGTATATGCGCGCAGCATTGACTTTGCGTTTGATGCTTTTTGACTTCCTTTGAAAATTCTTTGCGGAAATTGTCTGCAGTACGGAATATTTCAGTAATTTTGCCTGGGGTAAGCATATTTAACATGATTTTTACCTTTTTTATTAATACTTATCCCTAATTCAGGTTTGTAATTATGCTCTCAATCTATCTCCTCCGTCATGCCGAAACAGACTATAATGCGCATGCATAACTCGTTGGCGGTCAGTCAAACCATATTCCACTTTCAACAAAAGGGGAAAAGCAGGCATTGGAGATCGGCAAAGTGCTGAAAAATTCAAATATTCGCTTTGACAGAGTGTTTTGTTCCGTTGCCAACCGGACAAGACAAACACTTGATTTAATCCTTTCCCAAGTTCAAATAACAGACAGCCCGGTTATCTATTCGGAAGAAATACAGGAACTCTCTCAAGGGGACTGGGAAGGCAAAAAACGTTCTGAAATATATACCCCCGAACGGTTAGCCGAAATCAATTCCGGTCAATGGCTGTTCAAAGCTCCAAACGGAGAATCTCAAAAAGAAGTCGAAGAACGGATGTCCGGTTTTATTTCGGACGAAATATTGAAGAAATATCCGGCGGGAGACTTTCTGATCCTGGGTCATGGCGTGGCGTTTAAATGCTTGTTGAGGGGTATTTTAGGCATATCCTCTCAGATGGCATATAAATTGCAGATTGAGAACGCGTCCCTGACAAAATTGCGTTATGATTCGGTGTATGGCTGGTATCTCGACTGTCTGAACAGGTTGCTTTCTGTAAGCCGGGATTAAAATAAAACGTAAATAATTATAATGATTCGACTATTTACTCTATTTTTGCCCCCAAAAATAATAGTATGAGTAAGAAAGTTGTTGTTATAGGAGCGGGCGTGTCGGGACTTGTGGCCGGGATTTATGCACGTTTAGCGGGATTTGATGTTGAGATTTTTGAATCTCATTCGATTGTTGGCGGTAACTGTACGGGCTGGTATCACAAAGGGTATCATGTTGACGGGTGTATACAGTGGCTTACAGGCACAAAAAAAGGGACGGGAGTGAATCAGATATGGCAAACGTGTGGCGCCTTATCCGATGAGGTCGGAATCTATCATACGGAAAAAATAGCAACGACTGTTTATGAAGGCAAAACCTATCATCTGTATGTCGATCTGGAAAAAACGGAACATGAATTTCTCGCGATTTCACCCGGTGACAAAGCCGAAATCAGGAAACTGATGAAAAATATCCGGTGTTTCCGGAATCTGAATATACCCATCGAAAAACCGTTTGAAGATATGAACAAATGGAAACTCGTACCCTTGCTGTGGAAAATGCTCCATTCGGGGAAGCCGGAAAAGAAAACGGAATATATGACCATTGCCGAATATATCAGCGAATTTAAGTCCCCGGTGATCCGCCAGTTGCTCGCCTGCATTTTTCCGACCGTAATGCCTGCCTTTACCCTGTTCTACTGTCTGGGAATAAGAAGTTCCGGTGACGGAGGATGGCCGATGGGCGGGTCTTTGGCTTTTATGAAACGGATGCAGGGACGGTTTGAGGAATTAGGTGGCCGGATGCATACCGGTACAGCGGTTGGTAAAATAATTATAAAAGAGGATACAGCCGTAGGAGTTGAGATAAAGAATGATAACCGTGAAGTATTTGCCGATTATATTATCTCGGCAGTGGACGCGGATATGCTGTTAAACAGGCTGCTGGAAGGGAAATATCCGGATGAGTATTTTGATAAACGGTTTGCCACTCCGCAGGATTACCTGCTTCTGACAGGATCGTATGTCAGTTTAGGGGTAGCTGCGGATCTCGGCGCCTATCCTCATAATGTCTATATCCAGCCTGAAAAGCCGTTTCGCCTGAACCGGACAGAGTTGAAGCATTTCAATGTCAAAATATATAATTTTGACCCTGCATTTGCGAAAGACGGGAAAACCGTCATGGCGGTTTTATTGACGGAAGACGAGATTGATTACTGGAAAGCGTTGAAAAAAGAATCCGATCATGATTATAAAGCCGAAAAGGAACGTCTTGCAAACTGGGTAATTGGGGGCATCGTAAAGGTTTTCCCGGAAATAGGAGATAAAATTGAAATGTCGAATACCGCTACGTCATTGACTTTTCACCGGTATTGCAACTCTTACCGCGGCACGTATATGTCGTTTATACCTTCGGGGCACGTGAAGAAACAGATACACAAAGGTGTAAAAGAGAATATTAAAAACTTATATATCGCCGGCCAGTGTACCTTTCCCGCAGGAGGCCTGCCACTGGCTGCAATAGCCGGCAAGTTTGCCGCCCAGCGAATCATAAAGGCCGAAAAAATATCATGAAGGTAAAGAAAACAATATTTGCAGCCCTCATCGTATGCAGCGTTATATGCTGCAGGAAGGAAGGACGCCTGAAGGTGCAGGATCAGCTGGATCCGCTCCCTCCGGCTGCGGTTCGCCTGGACGGGTACCTGGACCGTACGATCCGGCTTTCAATGGAGAATTGGAATAAAGGCGCTGTCCCCTACGCCGAATTTGTGGATTTTTTCAGGAATGGAAGGCCGCAGTTTGCTTTGGGCGAGATGTGGGGAAAGGCTGTCCGTTCAGGCTGCATGTTTTATTGATACACGCAGGATCCGGTACTGAAAGAAATGATGGATGAAACGGTACGGGACCTGTTATCCACACAACGTGAAAACGGCAGTATCAGTTGTGTAGAGATCGACAGCCAGCCGGAGCAGAGCGAACTGTGGGAACGCAAGTACGTGATGCTGGGACTTGAAGCGTATTATGAGTGGGTAAACCCCGATCCTGCCGTACTGGATGCGTTGAAAAAGCAGGCCGACAATATTATTGATATAATAGGGCATGCACCGAAAACGGAAATCACGGACATCGGATGGAGCGCCACGAACATAGGCCATGAGCCTTGCCATATTGAATCCTCCACCTTGCTGGAACCTTTTATGCACCTGTACAACCGGACGGGAGAACAGCGCTACCTGGATTTTGCCACCTATATTTTTGAATCGGGAGGAACGAAGCATTACAACGTTTTTGAGATGGCGCTGGACAATGTCGAACCCTATAAAATGGCGGGAAACTATCCCAAGGCATACGAAATGACGTCCCTGTTTGAAGGGCTTGTCGAATATTACCGCGTAACGGCGAAGCCTGAAATAAAACAGATGATCCTGAATTATTATCAAAATATCCGGACGCGGGAAATCACGCTGATCGGCAATGGCGGATGTGACCGGCCTTACCATCCGCAGGTGGCCGGCGAGGCATGGGGCAATACGGCTGTCGAACAGACGAATCCCGACATTACCCGCATGATGGAAACGTGTACGGGCGTCACCTGGATGAAATTCTGCAGCCTGGTGCTGCGCCTGACCGGCGACCCGTCTGCCGTAGACGAAATAGAGAAATACGTCTATAACGGACTGACCGGCGCGATGAAGCCAACGGGTGACGGATTCAGCTATGTAAACCTGCTGAACGGGCCGAAAGTAAACGGGAAAGGCTGGGGCTGGATGTTTGACGACCTGCATGTCACCTGCTGCAACCTGAACGGCCCGATGGGACTGGCCTATATCCCGTTTGTAGCCGTCATGAACTCCGGCGAAGGCCCGGTTGTCAATCTGTATGGCAGCGGCACGGCAGATCTGAAATCTCCCCGGAATAGAGCGCTGAAACTGGATATTGTAACCGATTATCCCCAATCCGGAAAAATCCTGATACACGTCAAGCCGGCTCAAAAAGAGAAATTCAACCTGAAGCTGCGTATACCCGGATGGAGCGGAAATACGGTCGTCCGGGTTAACGGCGAATCGTCCGGAAAGGTCAATCCGGGAACATACCATAATATTTTACGCCAGTGGCAGGCCGGAGATCAGGTGGAAATCGAATTTGAAATGAACGGTCGCCTCATACATGCCCCGAAAGGCAGTCATCCCGCAAGCGAAGACTTCCGGGCCGTTACATGGGGGCCGGTCGTCCTGGCAAGAGATCAGCAGACGGATTCCGGATTTAATAAACCGGTCCGGATTATATCGGATGCCGGCGGCCTCGTAAAAATCCAAAAAGTCCGGCCAACACTCCCCGGGACGCAGATGGAATTTATTGTACCTGTCGAAGACGGAGAGATCCGCATGTCCGATTACGCTTCAGTGAACGGCTGGCAAGGTTCGCACGTCTGTACATGGCTTCCGCTAAAGTAAGAAATGAACAGGCTTTATCCGGCAGGAAAGCAGCGTTTTCAGCTACTTTGGCATCTTTTAATGTTTTTTATGTTTGAAAATTATGTTTCAGCGCATAAACGTATTATCTTTGCATCGTGTTTTTCATGGTATTAGATTTAAGGTTAACAATGAAGATTGTGGTTGTCGTGAGACAACCATTTCTTTTTTAGTACAGCCGGTCAATTTCTTCAAAAAAATCAATTTTCCAGTGAGTAACGTTTCGCACCTCCGATGGTTCAAGGGTCTATACTGGGAGATTCTTCTACCGGAAATAATCCGTGTCAGGTTATTTGGGGATCAGCCCAGTATTGGTCCGGGCGACAACGAAACCGGGTAAAATTAAAATATCCATGCAAAATCCGGGTCAATCCCGTCCTTTGGAGGGCGTGCTGGAATTTGAAAGTGTAGCGGATAATCAAAAGTATCCTCCTGTATTAAATAAATAGCGTATGAAAAAGTATTTGACAGTTATTTTCTTATTTGCGGTTTCCTGTTCGTTTGCCCAGCGGGAGGCAAACTATGATGAGTCGAAAGTGCCGCACTATGATCTTCCCGACGTACTGCTTTCCGGCAGCGGACGGAAAATAGAAACAAGGGAGCAGTGGGAAAAACAGCGGAGGCCGGAACTGCTCGAACTGTTTGCCACCCGGATGTATGGCAAAACGCCGGATGAAAAGATCCCCGTCCGCTATGAACTGCTGGCGGAAAACCCGGACGCCTTCGACGGCAAGGCAACCTGCAAACAGGTAAAATTCATTTTTTCAAACAGGGGAAAAGAAATTGAAGCGATCCTCCTGCTCTACATCCCGAACAGGCCGGGAAAGAAAGTCCCCGTTTTTGTAAGCTATAACTATAAAGGCAACCACAGCACAATAGCGGATACGGCGATTCTTTACTCCCCCGCGTTGCATCTGGTAAGGGAACCCGGCCATCCGGACTGGGAGCGGGGCAGCCAGGCAAGCCGCTGGTGTCATGAAAAAATGATAGACAGGGGATATGCCGTTGCCACGATGTGCTATCATGACATATTCCCGGATAAGGAAGGATTGGAAGACCACAGCATCGTCTCCCTGTTTTCCGGTTATGCGCCCGGTTCAGACGCGCCCGACCGCTGGCAGGCCATCGGGGCATGGGCCTGGGGATCCGGCCGGATCGCCGATTACCTGGAAACGGAAGAACGGATCGACCGGACGGAAATAATCCTCATGGGACATTCACGGCTGGGGAAAGCCGCCTTGTGGGCCGGAGCCTGCGACACGCGCTTCCGCATCGTCATCTCAAACGATTCCGGCAGCGGAGGAGCGGCGCTGTCCAAACGCCGGTTCGGGGAACGCATAGCAAACGTTTCATCGATCAAACCTGCCTGGTTTTGCCCGGCTTTTAACCGCTACCGGGACAACGAGGCCGCCCTGCCATTCGACCAGCATCAGCTAATCGCCCTGATAGCCCCCCGGAACGTATATGTAGCCAGCGCCGAAGAAGATCTCTGGGCCGATCCGAAAGGCGAATTTTTAGGCGCATACCATGCCGGCCCCGTATATAAGCTGTATGGACTGTCTGTCATCGAATCCGACCGGATGCCCGGAATTCATCAGCCCGTTATGACGGGTATCGGCTACCATATCCGTGCCGGCAAGCACGATGTAACGGATTATGACTGGGAGCGTTTCATGGATTTTGCAGACATGCATTTCAAGTAGAACCGTGGCCGGCAAGGGGACGGGTTTTGAGGTTACAGGGAATTTTCTTCGAGTATCTCTTTCGTTTTGGCGTATACTATTTCGGTTGCTTCGTCTCTTTCAATGGAGGAAAGTATCTGGAAGGCTTCACGGGCGGCTTCGAGCGATTTTTTCCTGTCCGGGGAAACCTTTTCGTAATAATAGCAGACGTTTCCCAGCAGGCATCCTACGGTTGGCAAATATTCCGCCGGGGCGGTGACGGCCAGCTTGCGGAATACTTCCAGGGCTTCCTTCATCGACAGGAAGTACTTGCCGTACGATTTCATACTGAAGTACAGGTTGGAGGCGTAGTTCAGGGCTTCTCCCAAATAGCCCAGCCAGGCTTCCGGCGAATGTTTGGCGAGGGTTTTGTACAGTTTCACGATCTTTTCCCTTTCGCGGATGGCGTCTTCCGACCGGTGGAGGTCGAGGTATATGTTGGCCAGCACGTTGCGCGTTCTTGCCATGAGGGGCAGCTGTCCGAACGGATCCGTGTCCTGCACCTCCCTGCGGATGTCCAGTTCTTCCTTTGCCCGGCGGATCGCCCTGTCGTGTTCCTTCGCCTGAAAGAGGGCAATCGACAGGTTGTACAGGGTATTCGCCTTTGCGGACAGTACCATGTAGAGGTTGTATTCGAGGTGATCGTCCTCAATTCTCAGGGCTTCTTCAAAGTGCCGGATGGCATCGCCGTATTCGCCCAGGCAGATGTGGACGACGGCCAGCTTGTCGAGTGTACGGGCGAGGCTCAGGGCGTCTTCCTCGCTGCCGTGGAGGGCCAGTTCGCGCCGGATTTTCACGGCTTCTTCAAACACGACCAGGGCTGTCGGGTAGTTTTTGGAGAAGGTATGATTATCGCCCATGATTGTCAGCATGTCGGCCATTCTCGGACGGTATTCGGCGGGGTTCTTTTCCGTGAGCCGGGTGTATATTTTCAGGGCTTTGCCGGCATGTTCGATGGATTCCGGGAGGTTTTGCTCCCTTCTCGCGATGATTCCCCTTGCCCAGAGGCATTTGGCTTCGTACAGGTGACAGTCTTCTTCGTTCAGATCCTGCGCCATGATGTACGCATCGTCCAGCAGTTCGATCGCCCACTTCTGCTCTTCGGTTGTCATCAGGTAGGCTGCAAGCTCAAACAGGGCATGCACGTTGCAGGACGCATCGTGCGCTGCTTCCAGGAGGTTGTAAACGTCCTCGTACCATTCGGGATTCTCAATGAAGGTGTAGCGGTAAAGCGCCTTGATGATCAGTTCGTATGACCGGCATTCCAGGCGGGCGTTTGCTTTTTTCTGCCGTTCTTCGTCCTCCGAAAGCAGGTCATCCTCGAGGATCTCTATTTCCGCACATATTTCCGCCTGATCCAGCGCTTCGTCCATTTCCCGGAATTTTCCCTGGTAAAAGTATTCCTCAGCCTGTTGCAGGCGTTTCGAACTGTGCGGAATCGTCCGGAATGTTTCGTGAATATTGAACGCGTACTCTTTCAGCTTCAGCATCCGGTTCATCTGCAGTTGCAGTTCACTGTTCAGTTTCAGCAGCGTTTCTTCGTCCTGCGTATCTTCAATTTTCTCTTTCAGTTCGATGGCTGTATCCATGATGCGATTGCAGTATTCGGACTTTTCCATGATCCGGTCCACTACGGTACGGGACGGTTCTGTTCTGTCGGCGGGGTCGTTTGTGTTCATATTTATATGGATTGATTGATTTGATGTTGCAAATATACAAAAAAATATTCCATGACGATTTTTTTTCTTTTTTGTTCAGGATATGGGGGATAGAATTGCCGTTTATGACAGAGAATGTTTTCCGGAAGATGCGAGTCTGCCGGAAAGCACCTTTCCCGGTAGCGGGAAAGTCTCCCGCACGAATAAAGTAAGTTTCCCGGTAGCGGGAAAGCTTCCCGCACGAATAAAGTAAGTTTCCCGGTAGCGGGAAAGTCTCCCGCACGAATAAA
>JAISCL010000041.1 GCA_031265585.1 Tannerella sp.
GCAGGCATCGACCCGGCAGAAATCCCGCTGATACTGGATCAGCTCCGGTATTCAATGCGCGGCTGAACCGCCCGCCGGACTTTCACGCAACTGCCCGGACAGGACCGCGTCATTTTTTGCGCGTTCATTCAGGACTTCCAGGTATCGCTTCTGCAGTTTCGTATAGTCGCTGTCTTCTCCGGCATACGTTTCAAAAAGCCGGCCGGATTCGGCGGCATAGCCGGTAGCCTTTTCAAAATCCCCGGTCATTTCCCGGCATAAGGCCAGATTGGATAACAGGCAGGCTCTGGAACGCCAGTTGCCTGTCCCGGAAAGTAACGGCTCCCATATCGCAGTGGCTTCTTCCCATTTGCCGGCTGCGGCATAGACCGCTCCCCGTTTCCATTCGGAAGACAGACTGGTATAGTACCAGCGATTCCCGGTCGACCAGTAAGGGACAAAGTTTACATGCATCTTCCCGCCCGTAACGCCGGACAGATAATGCATGGCATATTTCACATCGGCCGGTGTAAAGGGCGAATCAAAATAAAGATCTTCCGACCAGTACCAGTTCAGCGAATCCGAGAATGGAAAGGTATAGATCTCTTTCTGCCCCGGCCATAAAGCCCTCAACTCACCGCTGAGTCTTACATGAACGGACTTGCCGGGAGGGAAACCTGCAAATTCGCTCTCCCGGACTTCCGTCAGGAAAACAAAATGATCCAGTGAAATAAGGGCGTCCACGCCGTAGCTGTCACAAAGGATTTCCACCGCATCCCCGGAGAACGGCCTCTTATCATAAAAGACGGAATCCCTCCGCATCGTGTCGTCACAGATCCTCACATCCTGAAAGACCGGCGATTCCGCCATGCTTTCACCCAGGCGGAAACAGAAATCATACGCCGCACTGTCGGCCGGTACAGACATCACAGAGTCATCCCCCCGGCTGCGTATATACCGGTGGCCCAGGCCATCCGGCTGCTGCGCCGCGTTGTTGACAATCATAACCGTCCTTATTTCCGGCGGAAACGTAATGGCCGCCGGGTTATACGTTTCTACTTCCATGCTCCTGATGGAACTGCACGAGAAGAAGAGAACCGCCAGGACTGCAGAAAGACAAGTCTGTTTCATGATGTTTTACTGAAGAATTGAAGTCGAACGGGAAATGAGCAGGCCGGCTCATTTCCCGTTTCATTTTCAGGCGTAATCGCTCACCGCCTTAAAGTATCCGATTGATTCGGCGATTCCGAGGAACGGGTCTTTCATGTCCTTTTCATATTCAAGACTGCATTTTCCCGTATAATTCACCTTGCGCATCATCCTGACGAGCGCCGGGAAGTCGATCTTGCCGCGTCCGATTTCGATGCCGTGACCGGCTTTCGTTGAATCCGTCACGTCCTTGATGTGCATGTCGAAAACGCGCGTATGATATTTCTTTAAATCGGCCACCGGGTCGCAGCCGTTGCGAAGGTCATGGCCTATGTCCAGGCACATCCCCATGCGCGGGTCAAGGTCTTTGGTATGTTCCCAGGCATCTTTGGCGTCCGGGTACGTTTTGATGTCCGGGCCGTGAAGATGGATGGCGTAATGGAAGTCATACTCTTTCACTTTCTTATCGACGTAGGGCAGCAGTTCATAGTTCGGAACGCCGACAATCAGCTTCACGCCTACCCGTTTCGCGTATTCGAAGCCGTTGTTTATTTCCTCTTCCGTCTTCATGTAAATGGGGCCGACTGCATAACCCGTAACCCCGTAGGAGGCGCATTTTTCATGGAAAGCCTTTATTTGCTCATCCGTAGATTTGAACGGCAAATGGAAATCCTTAATACAGAGATAATGAACGTCCAGACTTTTCAGCGTCTTCAATGTGGTTTCCAGGTCAAAATTCACGAATGTAAAACCTGCCATTCCCAGCTGGAACGGGTTCGCCGCTTTCGCCGCTTTGGGCTTAATCACCTGATCGTTTCCCGCCGCTTTTATGCCTGCAGTCAGCGATTCGCCTGTCAACGGAGTCGCTCCCAACAGGGCAACCCCGGCAATGCTTTTCTTTAAAAAACTTCTTCTGTCCGACATGATGTTAAAATTTTTTTGTTAATACTACTAATAATTCTATCACTATTTATAAATTTATGAAAAACTGCAATTGTATTTTTGGTGAAACGAGTCCGATTCATGGAAAATACAATTGTATTTTTGGCAAAACGAGTCCGATTCATGGAAAATACAATTGTATTTTTGATGAAAGGAGTCCGATTCATGGAAAATACAATTGTATTTTTGATGAAACGAGTCCGATTCATGAAAAATACAATTGTAGTTTTGATGAAACGGGTTCGATTCATGAAAAATACAATTGTAGTTTTGATGAAACGAGTCCGGTTCATGAAAAATACAATTGTAGTTTTGATGAAACAATCGATTATTTATTTCTTTAAATTTCAAATTGACACATTGCATGTTATTTACTCCTTAATTTGGCGATACTTTCACGTAATGTTTTGATTTTACTTTCCGTGTCGGCCTGTTTTTTTCGTTCGTTTGCGACGATTTCCGGCTTCGCATTCGCTACAAATTTCCCGTTGCCGAGTTTGTTCATGACCGACCGGAGGAATCCTTCCAGATACCGGATTTCCTGCTCCATTTTCCCGGTTTCTTCGCCGATGTTGATGGCGCCTCCGAGCGGAACGGCATACTCGGCGGTTCCGACCATGAAAGTAGCTGCCACCGCATCCTTCTCCGCGCGCGCTATGTTTTCAAGATTACACATTTTCAGGATCACGGCGTTGTATCCGGGATGATGTTCTCCCGAAACGACGTGCAGCGTCAGCGCCTCCCTGTTCGGCAGATTCCGTTCGAGGCGCACCGAGCGGACGCCCGCCACAATCTGCTTTACGACCTCAAAATCCGCGACTAACCGCGTATCCTTATTCCCGGCTTCCGGCATCCGCATCGTCATAATACTTTCGCCGGGCTTGCGTTCGGAAATGGATTGCCACACTTCTTCCGTAATAAACGGCATAAACGGATGAAGCAGCAGCGTCAGCTTCTCGAAAAAGGCAAGCGTAGCCCCGTATGTCACCGCATCCGCCGGCTGCCGGTAAACGGGCTTCACCATTTCGAGATACCACGACGAAAACTCGTCCCAGAACAGCTTATAAACCGTCATCAACGCTTCCGAGATGCGGTATTTCTCCATTTCACCGTCAATCTGTTCGATGGCGGCGGACAGCCGGGCGTCAAACCAGGCGATTGCCACACGGGCCGAATCCGGCTGCGGCAGGCCGTCCGCGACCGCCCAGCCTTTCACCAGGCGAAGGGCGTTCCATATCTTATTGTTGAAATGGCGTCCCTGCTCACAGAGCGCCTCGTCAAAAGGCAAGTCATTCCCGGCGGGAGACGAAAGCAGCATCCCCATGCGAACGCCGTCCGCACCGTATTTGTCCATCAACCGGATCGGGTCGGGCGAATTGCCGAGCGATTTCGACATTTTGCGTCCCAGTTTGTCGCGGACGATGCCGGTAAAATATACATTATAAAAACAGGGCTTGTGGCGGTATTCAAAACCGGACATAATCATGCGGGCCACCCAGAAAAAGATAATTTCGGGCGCCGTTACCAGGTCATTCGTGGGGTAATAGTATTTTATGTCTTCATTATCCGGGTTGTTTATCCCGTCGAACACGGATATGGGCCACAGCCACGACGAAAACCACGTATCCAGGCAATCCTCATCCTGCGACAGGTCGGCGGGCGTCAAGTCCGGGTTGCCCGATTTCTCGCGTGCAAGCTGCAACGCCGCCTCTCCCGTTTCGGCGACTACGTATCCGCCTCCAGGCAGGTAATAGGCCGGGATGCGATGTCCCCACCACAGCTGGCGCGAGATGCACCAGTCTTTGATGTTTTCCATCCAGTGGCGGTACGTATTTTTGAATTTGGCGGGATAAAATTTAATCGTATCGTCCATCACAGCCGCCAGTGCAGGCCGGGCGATCTCTTCCATTTTCAGGAACCACTGCATGGACAGTTTCGGCTCGATCGGCACATCCGTCCTCTCGGAAAAACCTACCTTATTCGTATACGCTTCCTCTTTTTCGAGCAACCCCGCCGCCGCGAGGTCTTCCACAATCTGCTCCCGCACGTCGAAACGGTCCATTCCGACGTAAATCTCTCCCGCCTCGCTAATCGTTCCGTCATCATTAAATATATCTATCGAGGGAAGATTGTATTTTTCTCCCAGCATATAGTCATTCACATCGTGCGCGGGCGTCACTTTCAGGCAGCCGGTACCAAATTCCACATCCACATAATCGTCCTCGATCACCGGAATGATGCGGTTCACGAGCGGCACAATCACTTTTTTCCCGTGCAGATGCGCATTTTTCGGATCGTTTGGATTGATGCACATCGCCGTATCGCCCATAATCGTTTCCGGGCGCGTCGTGGCGACCACCGCATAGCCGTCTTCGCCGTCGATCTTATACCTCAGATAATACAGTTTTCCCTGCTGTTCCCGGTGTATCACTTCTTCGTCCGACAGGGCGGTGAGCGCTTTCGGATCCCAGTTCACCATCCGGACGCCGCGGTATATCTTCCCCTTATTATACAGGTCTACAAAGACTTTCTGGACGCTTTGGGAACGTTTCTCATCCATCGTAAAACAGGTTCGGTTCCAGTCGCACGAAGCGCCCAGTTTCTTCAGCTGTTCGAGGATGATTCCACCATGTTTCCGTGTCCAGTCCCAGGCATGTTCCAGAAACTCCTCGCGTGTAAGATCCGACTTGTCGATGCCTTCGGAGGCCAGTTTAGCCACTACCTTGGCCTCGGTTGCGATCGAAGCGTGGTCGGTACCCGGCACCCAGCACGCATTTTTCCCCAGCATACGGGCGCGGCGTACCAGAATATCCTGTATCGTATTATTCAACATGTGCCCCATGTGCAAAACGCCCGTCACATTAGGAGGCGGTATCACGATCGTGTACGGCTCGCGTCCGTCGGGCACGGACTTGAACAGTCCGTGTTCCAGCCAGTATTGATACCACTTTCCTTCAACCGCTGAGGGGTCATACTTCGTTGCTGATTCCATATATCTATATCCTGTTTTATAAATTCACGGCGCAAAAATAATAAATTTAATTGAGAATGAAGACGGAAATTGAGCATAAGCGATGCCCCGATAACAAAAATAAACAGTTTTTTTTTGTGTTTCTCCCGGCTTGCGTTATCTTTGCGGCGTTTTTAATCAAGTTAAGTATGCAAAAAAGTCTGGTTATCGTTGAATCGCCTGCAAAGGCGAAAACCATTGAAAAGTTTCTGGGAAAGAACTATAAAGTGATGTCAAGCTATGGTCACATTCGTGATCTGAAGGCGAAAGAGTTCAGTATCGACATCAAACAAAATTATACGCCCGAATATGTAGTTCCGGTCGATAAGAAAAAACTGGTTTCCGAACTGAAAAAAGCATCCGCTTCTGCCGGCGAGATCCTGCTCGCTTCCGATGAAGACCGTGAAGGAGAAGCCATCGCCTGGCACCTGTTTGAGGAGCTTGGCCTGAAACCGGACAACACCAAGCGCATCGTATTTCACGAGATCACCAAAAATGCAATTTTAAATGCCCTCGAAAACCCGCGGGATATAGATATCCACCTGGTAAATGCCCAGCAGGCGCGCCGTGTACTGGATCGCATTGTCGGCTTCGAGGTCTCTCCGGTACTCTGGCGCAAGGTAAAGCCCGCATTATCGGCGGGACGCGTGCAGTCGGTGGCAGTCCGCCTCATCGTCGAGCGCGAACGTGAAGTAAACAGATTCGTATCCGAAGCATCCTATCGTGTGATGGCGACATTCATCCTGCCCGACGGAACCACCCTGCTGAATACAAAGCTGAACAGACGGCTCAAGGACAAAAAGGAAGCGATGTCATTTTTAAAATCATGCAAAGAGGCGGACTTCGTGATTGAAGACATCACGAAAAAACCGTTCAAGAAATCGCCGGTGCCTCCGTTCACGACTTCCACGCTCCAGCAGGAAGCGGCCCGCAAATTCGGCCTCTCCGTATCGCAGACAATGATGGTCGCACAACGCCTCTACGAATCGGGACATATCACCTATATGCGTACCGACTCCGTCAACCTGAGCGACCTGGCGCTGAACGCAGGCAAGGAAGCGATCATCCATTCCTACGGAGAAGAATATCATAAACTCCGCAAATACCGGACAAAAAGCAAAGGGGCGCAGGAAGCCCACGAAGCGATCCGCCCAACCTACATGAATGTGCCGGAAATAAGCGGGAACGCACAGGAAAAGAAACTGTACAGCCTGATATTCAAACGCACTATCGCGTGCCAGATGGCTGATGCCGAGCTTGAACGCACGACCATCACCATCGGCATCAGCAACAGGGAGGATGAAAAATTTGTGGCGACCGGCGAAGTGATAAAATTTGACGGTTTCCTGCACGTTTACATCGAAAGTATCGATGAAGACAGTGAAAACGAACAGGTAAACGGACTTCTTCCACCCGTAATAAAGGGTGAAACGCCTTCGATAAAAGAAATTGTGGCTACCGAACGCTTCACGCAGCGTCCTCCAAGATATACGGAAGCCAGTCTCGTGCACCGCATGGAAGAGCTGGGGATCGGGCGTCCGTCCACCTACGCCCCGACCATACAAACCATACAGAACCGTGAATATGTAACCAAAGGGGACAGGGAAGGAACCGTGCGCAGCTACAACATTCTGACCCTTAAAAACAGTAAAATCACGGACACGGATAAAACGGAAATAACCGGCGCCGACCGCAGTAAACTGATGCCGACAGACACCGGCATCGTCGTCAATGATTTCCTGATGGACTATTTCCCGAATATCCTGGATTATAATTTCACCGCCAATGTAGAAAAGGAATTTGACACAATCGCCGAAGGAAAACTGGACTGGACCCTGTCGTTGAGCAAATTCTACAACGTTTTCCATCCGACGGTCGAGGCGGCATCGGCCACAAAAACAGAACATAAGGTCGGTGAACGTGAACTGGGTATTGATTCCAAAAGCGGGAAACCCGTATTCGTTAAAATAGGACGTTACGGGCCGGTAGCACAGATAGGACAGGCAAAACCGGACGACAAAAAGGACAAACCGCAGTTCGCCTCCCTGATGAAAGGCCAGTCCATTGAGACGATTACCCTGGAGGAAGCGTTAAAACTGTTTGACCTTCCACGTACGGTCGGCGAATATGAAGGTGAAGACCTGGTGGCCGCCGTAGGCCGCTTTGGCCCTTTTATCAGGCACAACGGAGTATTCATTTCAATACCGAAAACCCTGAGTCCGCTACGCATCACGCCGGAAGAAGCCATCGAACTCATCGAAAATAAACGCAAAAAAGAACAGGAACGCCAGATCAGGACCTTTCAGGAAGAGCCGGACCTGGAAATCCTGAACGGCAAATACGGCCCGTATATCACATACAAAGGAAAGAACTACCGGATTCCGAAAGGTACGGAAGCGACCTCCCTGACCCTGTTGGACTGCCGGAAAATTATAGACGAAACAGCGGCAAGCAAACCAACGAAAAAAAAACCCACAAAGAGCAAAAAGAAAGCCTGAAATGATCACCTGACGGAAAAAATCTTCCGATAGACATTTCGCAGTTATACTGTGCGCAGCCTGATCTTGTACACCGTTAGGGTAGAGACGGGGTGCCCCCGTCTCTACTGCTGCAGTTTGCAAACAGGAAGCAATGCACAAAACCTTGCCGCGTGAAGTATACAATTTTCATCCGGACCCCTTAGTAGCCAGACAATCCCCCCCTACCCTTATTACCTTATTATGTCGCATGACAATAAAGTAAATAAGGGCGGGTGGAGGGATTTTTGGCAACATAGAAAGGAGCTTTCTGCCGTTCTGTTCGCCTGCGACGACGCCTTGCCGCGTCATCCGCCAGGATAAAAATAATATTCGGCGGGGTCTCTACCGTTTTATTACAGCCTGCCAGGACAGCCAGGCTGCCCAGCGACAAAAAAACAGATTGCTTTTTCATTTCGATTCTATTGTTTAATGATGGTTACTTCCTGCTCCCGCTGGTTCCGGAAGATCAGGAAGACGACCCGGCTCCCCGACCGGATCAGCGCCTCCCTCATCTCACGCACATTTCTCACCGGCGTACGGTTGATGCCCGTAATCACATCGCCGGGCCGGAGCGCCGTACCTGCCGGGCTTCCCTCCGGGACTTCTACCAGCCACACGCCGGACGCATCCCCCAGCCCCGCCGCCGAGCGCTCGCCCAGCGTCGTAATATTCTTGACCTTCATGCCCAGCAGTTCCTGAACGTCTTCTTCCTTGCCGGTCAGGCGGATCAGTTCGGGTATCGGCGCCTGCTTTGCCAGGGCTTTCAGTGCGGGGGAGACGACGCCGAAGCGATCCATATCAAAGTTTTTAAACCCCACCGCGAACGCCGCCGAACCTTCCTTCACCCGGAAGTCGCCGCGCCCGGCATCCACGTACTGTACGTCTTCGTATATGGAATGCCGGTCGGTACCGGCCGCCTGCGCCTTTTCCAGCGCGATCCTGTCGGGAAAGACATTGTAATCCACTTCCTTTCCCCAGTCATTGACCCGGATCGGATAGTAGCCCGCCGAAACGATGTTCCTCGCAAAAACATCCCCGCTGGCGGGGAACCAGACGTGCGGGTGGAAGGAATTGTTAACGATGATATTGTTTTCCACCATCCGGTGGAATCCTTCGCGCAGTTTCAGGCCCCCGTTCAGGCAGAGGTTATTATATATGTGGTAATTGCCGGAGCCGTCGTCCAGGTCAATATCCCAGCCGTGGTCGCAGCGGAAGCGGTTGTTCCGCAGGACGGTTGTCTTAACGGCATCGAGCAGGATGAGTTCCGGATGTTCCCGGACGATCCCGGTCATCGTCGCATAATTCGGATGCCAGTAACGGTCGCGCCCCCACGAGTTAAAAGCGCCGTGGTCGCCCGTTTCCAGCACCGTATTGAAGACGTCGTTATACTCAATGATATGCCCGCCCCAGGTGCCTTCACTGATGTTGATTCCCGCACGCGGCACGTCATAGACGGTATTATGGCTGACCGTAATATCCTGCGCCATCGAGATCTGCACGCCGGCTACCTGCTTTTCCACCCTTCCGAGGCCGTACATCAGGTTGTCGCAGACCCGGCAGGCCGCCGGGAAATTGTCCGTTTTCGGCCCTGCTTCACGATCCAGCTCCTCCACCGGCACAAACTCCCCATATTCAAAACTCGGAGAACGTACCGCCCCCGGATCTCCCACAAAACAGACCCCGCTCGCCCCGGCATACGCGATATGGCATCCCGATACTTCATTCTCCCGGTTATAGTTGCTGAAGAAGACGGCATTGCCCCCCACCGTATTGAAAAAACAGTTCCCGACCGAACAGCGCACGGCTCCCTCCATCAGCACGGCCCCGCTGCGGCTGATCGTCCAGTCGCTGCGCAGTAACGGTTCGCGGGTATCCATAAACGTTCGCACGGTATGCGTCAGTTCCAGTCCTTCGATCCGGATATTCCGGACCGGTTCGGCTCCGGTACCGCGAAACTCAAACAGCGAAGCGAGCTGCGGCGTCTCCAGCAGGGCTTCCGGCAAGTCCACCGTTTCCGGGGGATAGAAATAAAGCGTCCGCGTATCCCGGTCAAAAAACCATTCTCCCGGCGCATCCAGTTCCTCCATTATATTCTCCACAAACCGCCTTTCCGGATGCATGCCCATCAGGCGGTTATTCTGCCAGCCACCCTCCAGTTCCGGTTCACCCTGCGCATTCTTACCCGTAATCATCCAGTGATATCCGCCCCACTCATGCCGGTGGGAGGCATGCACATACCCGCCTGCCGGATTACTCCACCGCCCGGCCCGTTCCGGATCCAACACATCAGCCGCCACCCCGTTATAATACCGCGCCCCGGGATCATAATCCGGATACCGCGCCGAATGTTGCAGCTGCCCGTTCACAAACAGCTCGTCAAAAACAATTCCCGCCTCGGGAACGGAAGCCTTCATGATACCTCCCCTGTATGCATCCCACTTTAGCCCCGTCAACCTCCGGGCGCCGCTTATCACCACCCGTTCATCCCCGTAAGCCCGCACCGTCAAGCCGGCATGATCCCCGCGTCCGTCCGCCGCCGTAAAAACAACCGGTTCCTCCGAATAATACGTCCCACCCCGCAGGTATACCGTAACACGCCTGTCCTTCTCCCCCCGCGCCATCTCCAAAGCCCTCCGCAAAGTAGCAACCGGCGACTCAACCGTCCCCGAACACCCATCATCCCCTATCAGGGAAACATACAAAACTCGGTCGGCCTGACATGAAGACATCAGAACCAGTATCCATACATAACAAAAAAAACAAGTTTGTTTATCCATCTTTACATCAAATTAAATTAACATTCAAAAATAATGAAAATAAAAGAATGAAGGGTACATAAACGTTTTAAAATTTTCCATACCCCTCTCATTTCGCTATAAGTTGGGATTAACTGATCCTTCATGGCCACTTCCCGGGTAATGTGCCCGATATAGCTTACCTGTAAAACGGCATTTGCATTTACAGTCAACACAAACTCCTCTTCCATATCCGTAATAATTCCGTTGCTTGTTCCTTTCTCAACTACGTTCGTCCCGGTAACGGGTTCGCCGGTTTCATCAATAACCGTACCCTTTACCGTTCTGATTTTTCGGGGAGCCCTGCAGCTTTGGCGGGGCTCCCCGAAATTCTTAATAGTTGAATTTTCCTCCTCCTAAAAACTCCCTTAACAGGGAGGTGCCGGGGAGTTCTTCTTCCGGTATGTAGTTGAAATAGTTGAGAAAACGGAGCAGCCGGTATGCTTCCGCATATTCTTCCTCAAGTTCCAGCACTTCATGGAGGATCGGCTCGGCGTACCGGCGAAGCGCTGCAAATTCGTAGATCATGGCGCTGTTAAACATCTGATCGGCATTTTCCTGATACGGAAAGACCCACTGGTCTTCGCCGCGGCGCACACTCGGCCACATGGAGATGGTTTGCCTGGCTGTATAGCCGCGAAACTGAGCGTCACGGACAATGCGCCTCAACAGGCGATTGTCGGTGGTCGGTATCCAGTTATGCCCGTCCAGGGAGATCGTTGTCAATGCCGATACGTAGACACTGAAAAGGCGCTCCCGGGGGATACTGTCCGTCAGTTCCGGGTTCAAACCGTGTATTCCTTCCAGCAGCAGGATCGAATTATGCTGCATTTTCAGTTTCTTGCCTCTGTATTCCCGTTTTCCCGTTTCAAAATTATACGACGGCAGTTCGATCTCCTCGCCGTTGACGAGGCGTTGCAGGTCGCATTTAAAGTAGGGCAGGTCAATCGCATAGAGCGACTCGAAATCATAGTTGCCGTCTTCATCCCGCGGCGTATTTTCCCGGTTCACGTAATAGTCGTCCAGGGAGATTCCCAGGGGATGAAGAAAGCAGGTGATCAGCTGTATCTGAAGGCGCTTGCAGAAAGTCGTTTTGCCGGACGATGACGGCCCCGAAATAAGCACGACACGCACACCTTCCTGTTGATAGCGTTTTGCGATCTTTTCGGCAATCGAAGCGACGCGCTTTTCCTGGATCGCTTCGGAGACCATCACCACTTCACGCGTCTTGCCCAGACGGATGGCCGTGTTCAGATCGCCTGCATTACGCAGGCCAACGGTCCGTTGCAGACTGATAAAATGCTTGTATGCATCAAACAGTTTATCCTGCCGGATAACCGGATAGAGCGCCTGACTGTTTTCCAGTTGCGGCACACAGAGCAGAAGGCCCTCGTTGTAAGGGATCACGTCGAACAGGTGGATATATCCCGCCGAGGGCGTCAGGCATCCGTAGAAGTAATCCACATAGCCGTCCAGTTCACAGTATGAAGAATAGGGCCTGCCTGCCGTTTCAAGCAGCAGCGCCTTGTCTTCCATGCCGCGTTCCCGGAATAGACTTACCGCATCCGCCGTACGGACTGTTTTTAAGCGGAAAGGCAGGTCGGAAGCGATAATCTCGTCCATCCGCTTTCTTATTTTTTCGATGGCGTCTTCCGGAATCTTTTCACGGTGGGCATACGTACAGTAATAGCCTTTCGAGATGGGGTGTTCAAGATTGAACTGCTTGTCGGGAAACAGGTCGTTCACGGCTTTCGAAAGGATGAAACAGAGTGAGCGCAGGTAAACCCTGTAACCGGACATGTCGGAATAGTCCACAAATTCTACATCCTTGGACTTCCAGCACCGGTAGGTCAAGCCCTTCACACGGTTATTCACACGGGCGCACAGCGGACGGCGCTTCAGCGGAGCGCCTGCCGCCGCATAAATCCCGGACAGGGATGAACCGATACTTACCTCTTTATAAGTATCACTGTTCTTGCAGTAAATAGTAATCGTTTCCGTCATGAGGGCAAAGTTTATGCTTTTGCCTGCCGGATATACCCCAGCGCATTTTTGCACAGTGTCGTAATTGCGTCCCAGTTGCCGGACAAAACCGCTTCCTTCGGAAACAGTTTGGAACCCATTCCTACGGCGGTTACACCGGCTTTGAACCAGGCGGTCAGGTTTTCTTCCGTCGGTTCTACCGCTCCGGTCGCCATGATCATGGTCCAGGGCATCGGCGCTTTCACGTTGCTTACGAATGAGGGGCCTCCTACATTTCCTGCGGGGAAAATCTTGCAGAGGTCACATCCGAGTTCCTGTGCAAAGCCGATTTCGGAAACCGAACCGCACCCCGGCGTATAGGGAATCAGGCGGCGGTTGCATACTTTCGCCACTTCCGGATTAAACAGCGGCCCTACAACAAAGTTGGCGCCCAGCTGTATATATAACGAAGCGGTCGGGGCATCTACAATCGATCCGATACCCGGAATCATTTCGGGACATTCCCCGGCGGCGAACCGGACCAGTTCCGCGAAGACGTCCTGTGCGAAATCCCCCCGGTTTGTAAACTCAAAAGCGCGTACACCGCCGGCATAGCAGGCTTTCAGTACCTTTTTCGCCGTCTCGGCGTCCTTATGATAATATACGGGAATCATCCCCGTGCGGACAATCGCGTCCAAAACCTGTAATTTGTTGAATTTTGCCATAATCTAAATCGTATATTTAATGTTAAACTATTAAAAATAATAAACCGGTTACAAAGAAACAAATAAAAAATGGATTTATATACCGGTTGTTTTATTATTTTTGCAGGCACAACAACCTTATTTTTATGATTTCGATAGCTTCAGACATTTTTTTAATACTGAAATAATTATGAACCGAAAAGCTTTTTTATTATCCTCACTGTTGTTATGGATAGCAGGATGTACGACAAATGTCGGGACAAGTAGTGTTAAGTTTACCAGTGTACAGACGGAGATGCGTGAAAATCCCGAAGGACTGGGAGTGGAAAAACCCCGTTTCTCATGGAAGACGGCAAGTGACAGGCCGGATGTGATGCAGAAAGCCTGGCAGATTGAAGTAGCGGCGTCGGAAAAAAACCTGAAGGCAGGCTCCGGCCTGTTGTGGAACTCGGGACGGATTGATTCCGACCAGTCTGTGCTGGTGGAATATGCAGGTAAGCCTTTGGAATCGGGCAGGAAATATTTTTGGCGGGTCACCGTCTGGACAAATCAGGAGGAGACGGCACAGAGTGATATTCAGTATTACTCCACTGCATTGCTGAAAGATTCGGACTGGAAAGCACAGTGGATTGGCCTGAATGACCTGGAAAACCTGAAAGTGGAAAATAACCGGACGGCCTTGCCGGTACGTTATTTAAGGAAAGAATTTGAGGCTGCATCAAAACCCAAACGCGCCGTGCTGTTCGTTTCGGGAGTAGGCTCCTCTGTTTGTTACATCAACGGGAATACGGTCGGGAATGATGTATTCGGGCCGCTTCCCACATGGTACGATGCATCGGTGCCCTGCCTGACATACGAGGTCACGTCCCTTATAAAAAAAGGAATGAATGCCATCGGGGTGGCGCTCGGTAACGGGAGATTCCTGACCATGCGTGAAAGGGGCATGGTGGGATTCGGATTGCCCCGGCTGATCGCACAGCTGGATATTGAATATGAGAACGGCAAGCATGAGACCGTACTCAGCGACGGTACGTGGATGGCAAACAACAAAGGGCCTGTTCTGGAAAACAATGAATTTGACGGCGAGAAATATGACGCGCGCCTCGAACTCGGCAAATGGACGGAATCGGGCTATGACGCTTCCTCCTGGAAAACGGCAGAATTGATGGACGCTCCTAAAGGCAAGCTGACGGCGCAGCTGTCCCCGAGCCTTAAAGTGATGGAGGAAATAAAGCCTTTATCGGTAAAGGCTGCGGGCGACGGACGCTACATTGTGGATATGGGGCAGAATATGGTCGGTCTCCTGCAGGTTCGTTTGAAGGGGAAAAAAGATACCCCGGTCACGATGCGTTTTGCAGAAGTGTTGAAATCAAACGGAACGGAGCTATATGTGGATAATTTGCGCGGCGCGCGTGCAACGGATATTTATACGCCGGCAAATGACGGGCCGTTTACCTGGGAACCCCTGTTCGTCTATCACGGTTTCCGCTTTGCGGAGATTTCCGGGATAGATTATGAACCTGCCGTTGCGGATTTTACCGGTAAGGTGGTTTATGATGAAATGGCTTCTACCGGATCTTTCGATACTTCAAACGACCTGATAAACAAACTGTATAAAAATTCATACTGGGGGATTCGCGGTAATTACCGCGGCATGCCCACCGACTGTCCGCAGCGTGACGAACGCCTCGGATGGCTGGGAGACCGTGCGACGGGGGCTTACGGCGAAAGCTTTTTATTTAATAACGCTTCGATGTACAATAAATGGCTGGTCGATATAGAAGAATCGATGAATGAAAACGGAAGTATTTCCGTCGTGTCGCCACGCTACTGGACTATATTTAACGATGATGTGACATGGCCCGCCGCCTATTTCTACATAGCGGATATGCTTTACAGGCAGTTTGGTGATGCCCATTCCATCAAAGCGCGCTATCCTTCCATGAAACGATGGGTTCAGCACATGACAGACGCCCAGATGAAAGATTATATCATTATGAAGGATACGTATGGCGACTGGTGTATGCCTCCCGAATCGCCGGAGCTGATCCATTCGCAGGATCCCTCACGCAAGACCAGCGGACAGGTCTTAAGTACGACGGTTTTTTACAGCATCCTCCGGTTGATGCAGGAATTTGCCGCCATGAACGACCTTCCGGCTGATGTAAAAGAGTATGCAGACCTGGCCGCCAAAATAAAGGAAGCCTATAACAAGAAGTTTTTCAATGCAGAAACAGGCCGGTATGACAATAATACGGTTACGGCCAACATCCTTTCGCTGCAGCTTGGCCTGGTGCCGGAAGGCTATGAAGAAAAAGTTTTTGCGAATATTGTAGAAAAAACCGAAGTGGACTGCAAAGGACATGTCAGTGTAGGCGTGCTCGGTATTCAGCATTTGATGCGCGGATTGACCGAACACGGCGGGCTTGAACTGGCTTACAAGATTGTAACCAATGAAACGTATCCTTCCTGGGGATATATGATCAACAACGGGGCGACTACTATCTGGGAATTATGGAACGGAGATACGGCCGATCCTGCCATGAACTCAAGGAACCACGTGATGCTGTTGGGTGATCTGCTGATTTGGTTTTATGAAAATCTGGCCGGCATAAAAAATGATCCTTCTACCGTCGGTTTCAAAAAAATATGGATGGAACCCGTATTTCCCGAAAAACTGAATCATGTCAATGCCTCCTACGAATCTCCCTACGGAAAGATCGCAAGCAGCTGGAAGCGCAGCGGTGACAAACTCACCTGGAATATAACGATTCCTGCCAATACGACGGCAACGGTTAAACTGCCCGGAAGATTCGGCATAAAACCGGACGCCAGCCAGCCCGGCATCCATGAGGTGCGGAATGTAGAAGGTTCTCTGGTACTGGAACTGGGATCCGGAACCTATCTCCTTCAGTCGGAATAAAATAAAAAATCAGATAGCATTAAGATTGTGTCGAAAGCTGCCTTTATGCTTTTGGCACAATCTTAATTTTTATCCAATTGAAGCCGTCCACATAAAAAAGTAATTATCTTTGTAGCGGATTTTGTAATTAAATGCATAAGGACATGAAACAGTTAGGGATAGATACACAGTCATTCGAGAAACTGCGCAGCAGGAACTGCCTGTATGTGGATAAAACCGAAGTCATCTACCGGATGATTATGGACGGAAGGGTATATTTTCTTTCACGCCCCCGCCGGTTCGGAAAATCGTTACTGGTAAGCACCCTTGAGGCAATATTCAAAGGAAAGAAAGACCTGTTCGAAGGTCTCTATATTTACGACAAATGGGACTGGGAACAGCAATATCCTGTCATCAAAATCGACTGGGCAGGGATAAACCATTCGACGCCGGAAAAAATGGAAAAAAGTTTGGTCTTTTACCTGAAAAGTATTGCTGAAGATTATCAAATTACTTTAGAGGCGGAATCTGCAGTCGATTATTTTAGAGATTTGATAGCAGCATTGCATAAAAAAACCGGCAAAGACGTGGTTGTACTGATTGACGAATACGACAAACCGATTACCTCTCATCTCGGCGATTCTTATTTGGAACCGATTAAAACAAATGTGCATGATTTCTATCAGATAATGAAAAGCTCGGACGAGTATTTGCGGTTTGTTTTCCTGACCGGCGTATCGAAATTTTCGGGACTGTCGATTTTTTCTGCCCTGAACAACCCGCGGGATATTACTTTGCATGAGCAATATGTAACGATATGCGGATATACGCAGGAAGAACTCGAAAG
>JAISCL010000194.1 GCA_031265585.1 Tannerella sp.
TCGGCCGTTGCGCCTTCCGTCTTCGGACCGTGGGAAGAATTGAAAAATCCGTTCACGGGCCGGGATGCCGAAGTCTCGTTTCATTCGCAAAGCACATACGTCCTGCAGGCGCCCGGCCGAAAGGAACCGGTCTACATGGGCGACCGCTGGAAACCGGACCATGCCATCGACGGACGCTATATCTGGCTCCCCGTACGCTTCGACGGCAAACAGCCCGTCATCGAATGGCAAAGCGAATGGACTTATTAGACTGCCGGTTTACGGCAACAGCCACCACCGTCTTATCTGCCGCAGATGCCGGTGAAGGGGCAGTATTCGCAGACTTTGGCGTTGGGTGTTTGGATGAAGGGTTTTGTGGCGTCGAAGATTTCATTCAGGCAGGTGCGCAGGTTTTCTTCAAATTCGTCGCGGTAGTGGTGGAAATTGTCTATCAGTGTTTTTTCTTTTCCGTTTAGCCGGCGTATGGCCGGGTCGAAATTGCCCGGTTTGAAGAGGTTGCGTGTATAATATACTGCGGGCTGTAGCGGTTTGCCGCCGGTTTCCGGGGCGTATAGCCAGGCGTACAGGAAGACCTGCATGATTGCTTTCCGGCGTTCTTTGACGGTTTTGTCGAAGAGGTTTTCCTGCGTGTCGAATGTCAGTGGCACGGGTTTTCCGCTTTTATAGTCGATGATGCGGACGGTTTCGCCGGTTTGGTCTATGCGGTCGATGAATCCTTTCAGGCGGATGCGTCGTCCTTCCGCGATTTCAAGCGGAGTGTGGATCAGCTTCTCGGAGTTAATGTAGGTGAACGGCGTCAGTGAGCGGTCGTATGCCAGGACTTTGCAGGCGTATTTGCGGACGGTTTCGCCGTAGAGGTATGCCTGTCCGGCGAGTGGACGGGGTTCTTTTGTATGGAAAAAGTCTTTTGCAAACGCTTCCCGGATCTTTTCCGTCATGTTTTTGTCCTGCGCCGCCAGTTTGAGCAGGTCGGCTGTTATGACTTTGCCGCAGAAGGGCTGGTATGCAAGTTCCATCACACGGTGCAGCAGGGTTCCGAACGTATCGTTTTCGAGCGTTTCGCTGACGGTATCTTCTTCGGCGATGCCCTTGACGACCGACAGGTAGAATTTAAGCGGACAGTCCAGATAGATGTTAATGGCGCTGGCGGAAAGGCTTTTTTCCGTTTCAAAAGCGGCGAGCGCCTGCATTATTTCTTCATTTTTCTCCACCCGGAACGGTTCGATACGGGAGGAAGAGATGCTGTATACGGAGAGTTTCCGCCGTACGGGAATCCTGTAATGATAGGTCAGCTGGTGGACAAAGCGGCTGACTTCCCCGCTTTGAAGTCCGTCGGTGCGCGTGTCGTACAGCATGATTACCCTTTCGGCGCGCTGTATCATCCGGTAAAAATGATAGGACCAGATGCTTTCCTGCTGTTCCTGCGCCGGCAGTCCGAATCCTTTTCGCAGGTGATAGGGAATGAATGAGCCGGCCGCGGTTTTTGCCGGAAAGAGGCCTTCGTTCATCGAGAGGATGATGATGTTGTTGAAATCAAGCACACGCGTTTCCAGCACCCCCATGACCTGCAACCCGGACAGCGGCTCGCCGTGAAAAGGTATTTTGATAAAATCCGTCATTTGCTTTAGAAGCCTGAACCAGGTGTCCGACGACATGTCGGTTTTCGTTTCGCGTATCATTTCACGCATCCGGTTCACCATCGTGTAAAAATGGAAGATAAATTCCTGTTCCAGCGACTTTGAGCTTACCGTCCCGCCGTCGTCATCCTTTCCGTCTTCCGGTGTCAGGCGGCGGTTCATTTCTTTCAGGACGGCGGTCAGGTAATCCGATATTTCCACAGCTGTTGCCGGGGCCGAGAACAGCAGCTTCAGCAGGGGCGTCAGTCCGAGGCGTGTGACGGAGATATAAACCAGGTTGCGCTCCGTGATCTCCCTGACCAGCCCGGCTGCCTCCTGCGGGCAAGCCGGGGCGATGTATTTGTGTCTCAGGACGGCAATGACATCACGGTGGTAAAACAGCGTGTCGTCGCCGGTCCTGCGGATATTCTTCTGCAGCGACTGCAGGCAGTCCGTCAGGGAGGCGACCGGTGTACCGGACAGGGAGTAACCGAGTGTCACGTTGATATGCGGTATATTTTCCGGGATGGAGTTCAGCACCGGGATAAGAAGCTGTTCATCGGGCAGGACAATCGCTGTCTGCAATGCATCCCCGGCGCTCACGGACAGTTCTTCGAGGATCGGATATAACTGTTTGGCCTGTCCGATACGCGACGGGATGCCTGCCAGTTCGAACCGTGTCTGTACGGGCGGTTCTTCCGGCAGGATCAGTTCCGAAGGAAACATGCGGATGTTTTCTTCCATGAAAAAAGACGCCCGGTTAGCGGGGTCTTTCAGCCTGTCGGATGCGTAATCCCAGTAAAAATCCGCCAGCCCCTGCTGTTTCAGTATTTTCAGCAGTTCCCTTTCCGCTTTTGTCAGCGCGTTCAGGCCGACAAAAATAATCTTTTCGAAATGCAGCCTGTTTAGCGCTTTGCCACTTTGTCCGTAATCCCCGGCATCTTCCGTCGCGGTTGGCGCTGTAAAATTTTCAATCACTTCCCGGTAGATCATTCCCTCGTAGGCAAGTCCTTCCCCGGCGACGGTTTGCCGCAATTCCGTATAAACGGGATAGAGCAGTTCCCATACGCGCAGGAAGAACTGTTTGTTGGAATCGTCGCTTTCCGGCTGGAAGGATGACCAGAACGAGCGTATTGCCTGAATCTGTTCCGGCTTGAGGAACGAAAACCGGCTGTCGATTTCGTTCAGGTCTTTGACATTAGTAAACAGCTGCCTTGCGTCGACAAGATATTTGTCAATATCGTCAAAATCGTTCAGCAGCATTTCGCCCCAGTAGACAAAGTCATCAAACGTTTCACCCGATCCGCTCCGGCGGATGTAGATGTCGTAGAGCAGGAACAGTAATTTGATACGGTCTGCCGGCTGTTTCGGATTCAGCCGGTAGAAAAGATCGTTTATCGTCAGTATGGAAGGAGAAAAGACCGGCCCGGTCGCGACTTCCGCCAGGTATTTGCGGAAGAAGATCCCCGACCGCCGGTTGGGAAATACAAATGCCAGGCGATGCACCTCCGCACCGTATTTATCATAAAAGAGCTTTGCTATCTGTTTGAGGAACGGTATCATTGTTTTGCAAAGATAAGGATTAATAGTTGAAAATTGAAAGTTGAAAGTTGAAAATTATTCCCGCTTTGCGCGGAGGGACAATTATCCATTGGAAGGCATTCCGTCGTGGGGACGGGCTCCCGCACGCTTGCAGGTAACCGTCCCGTCGTGGGGACGGGTTCCCGCACGCTCGCAGGTAACCGTCCCGTCGTGGGGACGGGCTCCCGCACGCTTGCAGGTAGCCGTCCCGTCGTGGGGACGGGTTCCCGCACGCTCGCAGGTAACCGTCCCGTCGTGGGGACGGGTTCCCGCACACTTGCAGGAAGCCGTCCCGTCGTGGGGACGGGTTCCCGCACGCTTGCAGGTAACCGTCCCGTTGTGGGGACGGGCTCCCGCACAGTTAATACTTAACCCTCAAAAGATGGTAGCCCGCAAATCCCGAATGTTCCGCAAGATGGAAAACAACGGCTCTCCCCGATTCAAAAAGTGTAAAGCAAATCGCTCCGAAAGTGTAAAGTAAAATACTCCAAAAGTGTAAAATAAATAGTATCTTTGCCGCCTGTCATCATCAAGGATACGGCTATGCTATACATTAAAAGAATAACAGACAGCGAACTGCTGCGAAAAATCAATTCTTCGGGAGCCATACTTGTCCGCGGGGCAAAAGCCTGCGGAAAAACCGAATCGGCAAAACAAATCGCCCGCAGTATTTTAAATGTCGATCGGGATGAACAGGTGGCGGCATTGATGGCTACCGCGCCAAAACGGCTGTTGCTCGGCGAAACACCCCGCTTAATAGACGAATGGCAGGTGCAACCCAAACTGTGGAATTACATCCGGCACGAGATCGACGACCGCGGGCAACCGGCGCAATTTATCCTGACCGGCTCGGCAAATCCCGAAGAAACTGTGAAAATGCACTCCGGCGCAGGCCGGTTCACTACGCTTGATATGCGCACCATGTCATGGCAGGAATTGGGATTTTCTTCCGGTAAAGTAAGCATGAAAAGTCTGTTTGAAAGTGCAGATATAGCTGTTTACGACGAGCCGACAGCGTTGGAATTTATCGTTGAAAAGATCATTATCGGCGGTTTTCCCGCTTTACTGGGCAAAAACAGTTCCCAGGCAACGGATTTGAACCGCGCATATATTGATTTACTCGCCGAAGTGGATATGAGCCGTGTATCGGGAGTGAAACGCGACCCGCTGAAAGTGCGCAGTCTCCTGCGCTCCCTTGCCCGAAATACAGCAACCATGGTGGACGTTACGACGCTCGAAGCCGATATTCGCGAAAAGGGGAACCGCGTTCTTTCGCGCCCCACCATTTACGATTACCTGGATGCACTCACCCGTTTGATGATTATCGAAGAACAGCCCGCCTGGAGTCCGCACATCCGTTCATCCGCGTCGTTACGGAAAAACCCGAAGCGCCATTTTACCGATGTCAGCCTTTCGGTTGCAGCGATTGGCGCAGATATGGACTCACTGCTTAATGACCTTCATTTTACCGGCTTTTTGTTTGAATCGCTGGTAACGCACGACCTCCGGGTTTATGCGCAGGCAAATGATGCAAAAGTGTATCACTACCGCGATTCGAGCGGTTTGGAAGTAGACGCCATTGTTCAAAAATACAACGGCGACTGGATTGCCTTTGAAATAAAACTCGGTACGGGACAGATTGAAGAAGCGGCTACCGGCCTTCATAAATTGGCGTCCATTCTGGATAACGCCAAAGTACAACCCCCAAAATCGCTGAATATCATTACCGGAACGGGCATCAGTTATACCCGTCCCGACGGAATTAATGTCATCTCGCTGGCTTCGCTTGGAATATAACCCTGCCTGCAGTTGGGGCGAACATGCAGGTGTAAGGGCGAACACGCAGGTTCGCCCCTACGGTTTCGCGGCGGAGGTGAAACTGTGTTTTCCCGAGCCTGCCTCATACGTCTTGCCGTCGGGCATGGCGACGGTGGCCGTCGTATTGGCGGGAACGGTCAGGTCGAGTTTGAAGACATTGCCGGCGTTCGTCCATGCCACTTCGATATTGCCGTTGATGCTGTGATAGTTTCCTTTGGCCCATGCGAGCGGGCCGGGTATCGGCCGGACATGGAAATGGCGGAATCCGGGCCGGTTTTCGTCCGGCTGTATGCCCAGGATATGACGGTAAAACCATTCTCCTACCGCACCGATAGCCACGTGGTTGAACGAGTTCATGCCCGCATTCTGGAATCCGCGTCCGGCCACGTAGCCGTCCCACCGTTCCCAGATGGTCGTCGCACCCTGGTCGACGGAGTAGAGCCACGACGGGAAACGGCGACTCAGCAGCAGCCCGTATGCAATGTCGTCATAGCCATACTTCGCCAGCTGCTCCATCAGCATATACGTACCGTGTATGCCGGTCGAGATGCGGTAATCGTACCGCTTGACGGCTTCGACCATCTGAGCGGCGGCTTTGGCTCGCAGTTCCGCCGGAAGCAGGCCGAACTGCAGGGCGATGGCGTATCCCGTCTGCGTATCGCCTTTGATTTTCCCGTCGGATGCGACAAATTCCTTTACGAACGCCTTGCGGATGTTGGCCGCCAGTTCGCTGTAGTGTTTGTAATCGTCCGTTTTGCCGAGCAGGCGGGCCGACCGGGCGACGATCTCCGTCGAATAGGCAAGGTAGGCCGTCGCAAAGACTTCGTTCGGGACGCTTCCGCCTTCTTTCGGATAGTCGTCGGAGATGATCCAGTTGCCGTTCAGCCAGTCGTTGTAGTCATTTGCGCGGATGTTGCGCCAGATCAGGTCGGGATTGTGCCCGCAGTTGAAGTTGACGAATTTCTTCATCGCTTCGTATTGCCGGGCAAGAATCTCCGTGTCGTTGTAGTTTTCGTACACGCGCCAGGGAATCACTGCGCCGGCGTCAGCCCATCCCGGTCCGTTGAAAAAGTTGAGCCATGTGCCGTCGTGCGGGGCAATGTCGGGGAAACGGCCGTCTTCCAGCTGCGAATCGCGGATGTCACGCGCCCACTTTGTGTAGAAGCCGGCCATGTCGAGGTTGTAAATCGCCGTTTGCGAGAAGATCTGCGCATCGGCCATCCAGCCTTCGCGTTCGTCGCGTTGCGGGCAGTCGGTCGGGATGGACGTCAGGTTGCCCCAGAGCGTCCAGCGGATGTTCGACCAGAGCTTGTTCAGATCTTTGTCGGAACATTCGAAGGCGCTTACTATGGGCGAAGACGAGGCGAC
>JAISCL010000263.1 GCA_031265585.1 Tannerella sp.
TTATAAACCACAACCTTTCACCAAACGAAAATTTGTAGTGCACAAATCGGAATTTGAAAAAATGGACTTGACCGATTTACAGCTTTTTATAACCTGATAGGTTGCAACTTGGGGTAAATCCTGTTGAGCGCGCGTGGTGGCATATGCGCAAATGCATCACGCACAACCGTTATTTGTCATCTCTCAAAGAACGTATTGCCAAATTCTGGCGACTATTTTCTTTGGCTCTTAGGCCGAACGAATTATTTAAAAATATTTGTGCAATTAATTCAAGTTGCTATTTACACATTGTATAATTTATCGAAAGTGTATGCCCAAATGAACATAATAAGTTTAATCAGGAAACCATTTTGAGTAACAGCATGAATCTTCTTAGGCATATATTTAGCTATATCGGAGAAAGCAGTTTCAATGCGCTTTCTGTGGATAGAAATGAGATATTCCCTACAGGGATTATGAGGCTTCCCGGAATTGCTTTTTCTTGCAGCTTTCAGATGAATATTATTATCGGCAAGCATCTCCTCAAACAAATAATCCGTGTAAGTGGAATCAGCCGGGACTTCGCTTCCTTCAGGCAGATTGACAGGCAATTGTTTTATCCCGTCCATATCATGGACTTTACCGGTGGTAAAGGTAAACTCTACAGGTATTCCATTAGAGGTGACGATCATATGAACTTTAAAGCCGTAAAAATAAGAACGCTTGGAAGCACAGTATCTTCTATAATCTTCTCCTTTGACAATACGGGAGTTGGCAATGCGGATATTATGACAGACTGCTACAGGAAAACTGTCGATACAGTAAGTAGTTTGCAGGTTTATATCCTTTATCGCCTCTCCTGTCCGGAAAAAGAGTTGGCTAAGAAATTCCTCTATATTATGCAACCTGCGGTTGAAGCGGCTTTTGCCAAGTATGGCAGGCATCAATCCGGTAGAACGGACAAAGCAAAGGGCTGTTTCGATATTTCCACCGAAATACCCGGCGGCTATCAAAACCACCGTTATAATTTCCGCATCGGTAGTTTTCCGGCTTTCCGGCTCTTTGTGATTCATAGACTTGAGTATATCATCAAAAAATACGTATATTGCAACGGTTTTTGTAACCATGGTCAGTCCTTTATTTATGTGAGTTAGCAATACAAAAGTAAGTGATTGACCTTTTTTATTCGATTTTTTTAATAGCAACTTGAATTAATTATTAGAAATTATATAAAAAACTTATACTGTAACCTTTCATCTCTTTGAGCCCGTTAACTGTTTCTGTCCGAATTTTTTTTTATATCCGTCCGGTAATGGGCGCTCGCTATTTCTACCAGCTTCTCCATCGCATCTAACGCCATCGTCTTTTCGGCTACTGCTATTTTCAGGCTCCTGACCTCTGTTTCCAGTTCCTTTAATCTGTCACGTTCTCCTTTCATCTCTATTCTTATTTCTGTATTTAACAATTCTTCCTGTCCAAAACGCTCTATCCAGCGCTGAACGGTATTTGTCCCTTTTATTCCGTAACGGAGACAGACTTCCGTGATGCTCGCTCCGCCTGATACTTCATGTACCACTTTTTCCTTAAAACAAATACTGTACCGATAATACGTTTTCTTTCTCTTTGTCATATCTTTCTTCTTTTACTCTCTTTTTGGCTGTAGAGCTATTTCAGGACATGACACAACAAATAATCCGGACCTGTTCTGGACAAACCCGGAATAATTTTTTACTGCCACCCGCTTTCAATGCATCCGAGGGTTGCGGGAAACCGTATTTTTTTACATTTTATGAGGGTGAATTTCATGGGAGGATGATTCTGCATGAACTTGACGGGTTCGTCAATTCCGGGGAAATCTGTCAGACCACAGTTGCCAAATTCCTGCCGGATGGAATCCGGATCATAGAAAAACAGGGTAATGCCGCTTGGCATTTCAAACCGGTCTTTGCTTATTTCCCGTCCGCTTCCATACATCGGGTCGTTTTTTGAAATGCACGAGAAAAACATGCTCCCGCCCGGCTTTAGCTGACGGTAGCAGTCTCTGATGAATTTATTCCGTTCCTTCCTGTTCAGCAGATGAATCAGCGCATAACTGAAAATCCCATCGTAAAGTCTGTCATCGAAAGGCATGCCGGCTACCGGGCCGTGATAGATGGGTATGTCGAGCCGGTTTCGGGTTCGCGCCAGCTCAATGGCGGTCTTCGAGATTTCAATTCCGGTAACATTCATTCCGGCGTCGAGAAACACGCTTGCGTTCCGGCCGTAACCGATTCCCGGAATCAGTATGTCCCCGGCTTTTTCCCGGATGAAGAAATCTTTTGCCGCGATGGCGGATTCAGCCGGTTCAAATCCCCACATGGTCTGTTTCCCGATAAAGCACGATTCCCAAAATTCGCTCTTTTTCATAGTTTCATTTTTTTTCCGGCGCCTCAAGAAAAGTTTCCGGCAATCCGTATTCCCATACCATCGCCGGATTCAGGACGTACCAGCCGCGTTCGACGCGTATGAAGGCTTTTTTGCAGTAGGGGGAATCCCTGTTTGCCTCGTGCATTGCCATGACGCTGTTGATGTATGTCCGTTTTTTGCGGTAGGGAGGCAGTACTTCATCGGGCATTGGGGCGGCGAGCCGTTCCAGGTCATCCATGTTAAACGCTCCGATGCGGCCTTTGGATGCTTCGGGGTCGTCGCGGCGGCTGTACTGCCGCGGCTGGCTGTCGGCCGTGCCGCGCATCAGGAGGAGGAGGAAAAACAGCATGCTGTGGGAATCGATGCGGAAAAGGCGCCGGTCACATTCGTACGCCAGTGTTTGCGGGCATACCCGGCTCCAGTACTGGATAAGCATCTTTTCATCGGCCAGCTGCGCTTGTTTCTGCCGCCGGTATTTCAGATAGCCGGCCAGCAGATAATCTGCCGCCATGCGGCCGTTTTTTTCAGCGTGTGTGAGCGAGGCGCCCTGTTTCAGCAGGTCGGCGGCGATTTCGGCCTGTCCGTGATACAGGGCATGCATCAGCCCGGTGGCGCCACCGTCCAGAGCGAAATCTACGCCGTACTTCTGCACGATGTATCCGATACGCGCCCTATTGCCCAGCCGGAGCTGCTTTTCATATTCCCGGCGGTCGGCGCGCACCTCCTTCATGTAGAGGATCGCCCGCTGAAACTGCAGCTTCGCCAGCACCTCGACCCAGTCGTAGCGGCGGTGGTGCACGGCGTACTGGAACAATTGCTTGCGTTCTTTCTTTACTTCCGCTTCTTTCCGTGCCGGGTCGAGCGCCAGCGGCCTGATGATTTCCAACTGTTCGCGGCTGATGTATTCGTATCCCAGATATTTGGCGCGGATCTGCTCGGCCTGCTCGAACTTGTCCTGCTCCTCGAGGCGGCGGGCTTCTTCCAGCCATTCCTCCTTCGACGACCGGACTTCGCGCACCTGGATATCCTGCCAGCTTTCCTGCATTTGCAGCAGCCGAAGGGTGGGATGGTCGGCGCGCTGCTCGAAGAGGTAGATGTTTCGGACGGCGCGCGTGACGGCGACGTACAGCGAGTTGATGTAGAACTTGTAGATTTCAGCGTCCTTGTCGTGCTTGTCGGCGGCGCGGTTGTAGCGGAGTTCTTCCTGCCGGAGGTCGTCGACGGTCACGCCGGCGATGATTTCGCGAAATTCGGCTTCGTGGCCGGATATGAAGTCTATCAGGATGACATTCTCGTATTCCAGCCCTTTGGCTTCCTGGACGCTGAAAATTAAAGGCGTCTTGAAATAGCGCGCCGCCGCCGCTTTCCGGCTGTTGTCGGGGACGATGACGGCATACCGCGTACTGTCCTGTGTGCGGCGGTTCAGTTCCTTCTTCTTTTTCTCGTCATTGGCGTAAAGCACGACCTCGCCTTCCTCCCGGCTCACCGTCCCGACCAGGTAGTTGCTTTCGCGGTCGATGGAGCCGAAACGGGTATTTTTTATTTTGAGCAGGTTGTTGCTCAGTCCGACGACATTGAGGCTGTTGCGGTAGTTGGTGCGGAGGATTTTGATGATGCTGTCGCGGCCGTCACCCGATTCGTAGAAGTAGGTTTTGATTTTGCTCCACGAAAAGAAGTTGGGGTGGACGATCTGGTTGCTGTCGCCGGTGAGGATGAACCCGGTACGGTGTTTGAGTGAGGCGAGAATGCATTTCAACTGGATATTGGTGATGTCCTGCACCTCGTCTACCATGATGTAGTCGTAACAGGGCTGTATCCTTTCCAGGTATTCGTAGCAGAGGAGGTTGCTGTCGTAGAGGCGCTCCTCCTTCAGCCAGTCGACGTACTTGAGGAAAAGCGGGTGAAGCCGTTCCCTTTCCTGCAGCGGAAAAATGGACTGCTTGACGCCCAGCGCCATGTATTCCTCCCACGAAAGCCAGGCGGTGTGGACGGGCGAGCCGGAAATGACGCCCTTAAATTCCTCGAACACGCGGTAGGGTTCGTGTATTTTCACGGCCTGCTCGTGACGCGAGAACCAGCGTTCAAAGAGCGGGAATGTCACTTCGCGTCCTTCGGGTTTCTGCCGGAGGGCGAGGTAGTCGTTGAGCGAGAGGAACTCGGCTTCCTGATGCTCGTTGTCGTAACCGAACGTGTAGTACATCTTCGAGGCGTTTTCGACCAGGTAGCCGGAGAGGGAGATGTAGGCGACATTCCCGTGCAGGGCTTTCAGTTTTTCCAGCACGAGCGCCGTTTTGCCGCTACCTGCTGAGCCGACGATAATCAGCGGCGTGTGGAGCGCATAGACCGACTGCTGGAAGTCGTCGAACGAGAGGAATTTGTTGAGCGTATGGATGGCGCGGCTGTCCTTATGGAGGTAGACCAGCGGCGTGGCTTCCCGTTCTATTTCCACATCGTCGGATACGGCTGGAACGAACCGCTCTTCGTTGACGGACGCTCCGCGCAGGAAACGGCTGTGGGCATAGTTGTGGTCTTTGATGATCTCCAGCAGCAGGATATATTTCCGGTTTTCGTACGTCACGAAGTTGAAAAGCAACCGGTCGCGGATGTCAATCCGGGCGCGGTAGAAACCCGTATCGGGCATTTTCTTGACGTCGGCGCTTTTGAAATCACCGGTTTGCAGCTGCTTGAGCGTTTTTGGGAATGATTTTTCTACCGCTTTTATGTTTAAGTCGTTGTGAAAAAGTATATCGAACATTATATAACGAATTTTATTCGTTTGCAAATGTACATGAAAATTTTCAATATCCACACAGACGGATAAAAATTGGGGGAAGCAAACAACGTCCCCCCCCCTCCTTGTGTCATAGCCTGATTATTATTTTTGCATCAAATTACAAACAAAAAAAGTTATGAAGACATCAGGATTAGACGTGCACAAAGACAGTATATTTTGTGCGATTTACAACGGGAAAGGCTATTCGGAAGTAAAAGAGTATACGACCATGACGGGCAGTATCCATTCCATGGGCGAGTATCTGCGAAGTGAAGGCGCAGTACGGGTAGCCATGGAAAGCACGAGTAGCTATTGGGTTCCGGTATGGGATATATTGATTGGAAACGGGCTTTGAACTTACGCTGGTCAATCCGTTTTTGATCAAGCAGATGCCGGGTCGTAAAAGTGATGTAAAAGATGCGCAGCGGATAACGTGCCTGCTACATAAAGACATGCTCAAGCGTAGCCTGGTACCCGGTGCGAAAATACAGGAACTTCGCACTTATTCGAGGAAATATACGCGGTTGCAGCAGCAGCAAACACGCAGCCTGCAAAAGATGGACAGGCTGATGGTAATGAGTGGAATCCGCATCGGGAGCTGCATGAGTAATTTGGGAACAATGAGTGTAATGAATATTGTCAAGGCGCTGATACGTGGCGAGATGGATCCCCTGAAACCGGAAAAGCCAGTATATGGCAATACCGCGAATAAGCGGTCGGGCAAGCTGCTCGAAGCGCTGACGGGTAATATAAAGGAACATCACCGGCAACAGTTGGCATGGGAGAAGGAAGAATATGACCTGTACGAAAAGCAGTCGGAGCAGTGTCTTACCCAAATGAATAAAATATGCCGGGAGCATTACGCCAAAGAAATGGAGTTG
>JAISCL010000356.1 GCA_031265585.1 Tannerella sp.
TCATTTCATTATATATATGAAATTAAACCGTCCTCCGGGGGCTGCATCGCCGTTGACATACCAGTCCATCGGGTCTTCGGCCTGCATGTTGTCCGACCATTTAAACTCAAGGGCGGAAGGGTGACGGATCTGCTCCAGCGGGACGGTGATCATCATTTCATTCTTTTCGACCTGGCAGACGGGCGCTTTTCCGGGAACATCCGTCCATGCGCCGCCGTCAAAGCGCTGCAGGACGGTTCCGCGCAGTACCCGGAAGTCATAGCCTTTCCATCCGGTCGAGGCGTTCCTGTCCGTGTCGAGGTAGAGGCGCATCCAGCTGTCTTCGCGGACGGGCGTAATATCACCGGCCGTGGAGGCGTAGAAATAGATGTTTTCGCTGTCATGCGCGGCTTTCAGGAGGTGAAAGTCGTTGCGTCCGGTACGGTTTTCGTATACCGCCGGCGGTTCCGACTGTGCGCCGGGATGGTTGCGGGGCTGCGTATCGCCCGTATAGTCGGTGTAGACGAAGGAAACCGTCTTCCAGTCCTGCAGACCGGTAACGGTTTTCGGGTCGCCGGCGGGCGGCTGTTTTCCGGTGCCCTTGTAGCGGCGGATGTTGTTCACCATCTGCATGTAGTAGTTGTCTTTCAGGCTGGCGGTCAGGGAGGGTTCGAGGTCGCGGCTGTATTCGGCGCTGGCGGCATCGCAGAACCACGAATGTTCGGGGTTGCTGTCATGGCTGTCCCAGCGTCCGGCCACCCATTCGTTCCAGCCGGTGACGAAGATGAAGGGTGTGTTTTCCTTCAGCGCACTGTCCCACTGTTCCTGCATGTTATAGCCGTAGGGCCGGTCTGTTTCCGGGTTCCCGTGCGAGCCGTTGCGGTAGCTGCGTCCCCAGTTGTCGCGGTTGCCGTAGAAGGCCGATCCGCCCATGCCGGCGCCCGGATTGGGATGCTGCGCGACGGAGACGTTGACGATCTCCCGCTTGCCGCGGTGATTAAAGTGCACTTGCGGCTTGCGCGTGAAGGAAATCCACGGCCAGCCGTTGGCGACCCGCGGCACCGTCGGCCACTGCGATTCGCGGAAGGTGAAGAACGGTTTGTAATCCTTTCCTTCGGCCTCTTTCGTGACGCCGATGATCAGCGGTTTGCCTTCCAGGTAAAACCAGCAGCCGGGATGACGGTACGGAGCGCCCTCCCGGTAGTAGCTGTCGTAGATCTCCTGCATCGTTTCGCCGGAGAGGGTGTTGGTGTAGTATGCGATTTGGGGCGGATTTTTCCCCTGCGCCCGGACGGCGTCCATCGCTTTCATCAGCGCTTCCGACTGCTCGGGATACGTCAGGCGGTTGGTTGCATCTATCACCAGCAGATCGACACCCGCGTCGGTCAACAGCTGGACGTTCCGCAGATGCACCCAGTAATCGTCTCCCCGGTAATAGCCGTAGACCGGTTCTCCCCAGAAATAATAGGATCCTTTCCTGCCGCCCCAGTCGGGATGGTCGCTGTCTTCAAATACTTCCGGCGACCGGGCGGCAATCTTTTCCAGATCCCAGCTGTGCGGTGAAACGGGCGAACCCTTATCGCCCTGCCAGAGAAAATAAAAGAGGGCAATCCGCCGGTCCGGTTTCGGATCTCCCACGTCTCCGTTCTGAAGCAGTACCCGTCCCAGTTCGTCCGTTCCGGCCAGGCAGTTGTCCGGTACTTCCGGCGGGGTTGTGTTCTGTCCCTTCCGGGTGGAACAGGAGGCCGCCAGCAGCAGGAGCGCTAAAAAAATGCTTTCTAATTTCATCGTTAATTGAATATTATTATGTTTTCCCGAATCATATCCTGTGAGCCTTGTCACAGGCACCTTGTGAGCCTCCTCACAAACACCTTGTGAGCCCCGGCACAAACACCTTGTGAGCCTCCTCACAAGCACCCTGTGAGCTTCGGCACAAATACCCTGTGAGGAACGTCATCATCCCGACTTTCATTGAGCCTGCTATTTAAACGTCAGATCCAGCCATTTCCCGGACAGGTCGCCGTTTATTTCAACCGTAAGCGTTCCTTCCGAAAGGGTGTGGGCGACTGTTTTTTTCCCGTCTTTCACGGTTACGCTCTTCGCGGTTTCCGGTAAGGGGATGGATATACGACCGCTGCCGGTAACCTGCAACTGACAGGCTTTCGGATTCCCGTCAACCGGCGAATAAATCAGGTCGACGGGGGTCGCGGAAAAGTCATATTGCCGCCCGTCGACCGTAATGCCCGTGCAGGCACGGCCGTTGAAGGCGATCAGGCGTCCGCCGTCACCGGTGCGGAAGGCCATGTTCCTTTTTCCCGTATAGGAAACTTCATGGCCGTTTACCTTCAGGCCGCGGAGTTCCAGCTTATCGGAAGGTAACGGATTTGCGGCCAGCGAACGGGCATCCGCTTCTTCATTGCGGGAAAAACCGCCTTCCCAGTTTTCGCGGTGTGTACGGTAATGTTTCACGATCGCCGTGGTTCCGTTTGGAAACGCCGTGGCCAGAAAGTCCGTCGTCCGCGAGACGCAGGCCGGATTGTCGTTTACCGCAAACCGGCCGCTTGACGGATACGCATTCGCCGCATGGAGGATCTCAAACAGGGTGCGCGTTTCGTAGCCGAGACTCGCCGACTGGTCGTCACGGGGACGGAATCCGAAATAACAGGCCGTCCCTTTGCCTTTCTTCCGTCTGGTGCCAAGTATCCTGTCCTCAACCGTTGCGACCACCTCTATGTCCGGCGATTCTTTTGTCACCGGATAGATGCGGTCGACGAGGAAATCCGTCAGGATGACCTGCTCCGGTATCGCCGAAAAACTGTTTTCAAAGGATATCTTTTTGGCCGGGGCCATTTCGCCCATGTATTCATCATGCACATACCTGACGCCAAAAAGGGACTGCCACTGTCCGGAGCAGTCGCGGCCTTCACCGTCAATGAGCGGCGGGGCGCTGAACCAGATGACCGTCCCTCCCTTTTCAACAAACTGTTCCATCATGTCCAGCAGGCCTTTGTCCGGCAACGGCTCAAACAGGGCGACGAGCGTACCGTATTTCTTTTCGCCCACCTGCATCCGGCCATCCGGCAATACGGTCCCCAGTTCAAGCAGTTTGTCCGCCGTCAGGTAATTTGCATATCCGTATTGCGTCATCCAGCTCCCGAAACGTTCCTCCACCGCCACCAGGTTCATCGGATACAGCATCAGGACTTCAATGTCACGATGCACGTTGCCGGTCATCAGGCGCATGGGGCGGGAGGGCTGTGCGCCATAGGCTTCGTTCAGCGTATTCTTCCAGGCCAGCGCTTCTGCGGGAAATCCCCAGGCGGCGGCGTATGCATCCGGATATTTATTGACCACACCGATCGACGCGCCCATCGCCGCCCCGTAATAATCGCGGTCGGCCCAGCCGCATTCGGCAAAGTCATTTCCCGTAGGCTGCAGGTATTCGCCCCATTTGAAATAGTCGTAGCAGGCGGCAGAGGCCTGGTGAACCGTATTGCTCCAGACGAAGTTGGACGTGTATTCATAGCGGTATGCATTTGTGTGCAGCTTTTCGTAATCCCACAGGTCGATAGTGGGACTTTCGGCCCAGGAGGCGTGTGCACCGGTCGGCATTTCACGCTTAAACAGCTTTTCGGCATAATCCTTGGCTTCCTTAAACAGGTCGACCACGCCGCGGTTAAGCATCCTGTAATAACGGTCACGCAGCAGGAAAGTCCGGTGAATAGCTTCCGGCGTGTCGCCCATCACATACTGCACATTCCGTACGGCATCGGCCGTCGCCCTGTACCAGGGAGCGCCGTATACAAAATAAAGCATATATTTATCATCCAGCGGCTGACCGTATTTCTTCCGGTAGCTGTCCGAAAATCCCGGAGACAGGTAGCGTGTCGCAAACTGGCCTCCTTCATGGTGGGAAAAATAGATCCAGTCCTGCTGGATGTGCATTTCATCCGAATAAAAAGAGGTAAGATTCACGTCTTTCCGCTTATACTGATCCATCAGTTCTTTCAGAAAATCCGGCGCTTTCGGACTGAAATAATCGACTTCCGGCGTTTCATATTCCACCAGGACCATCACCCGGTCGTAGCCTTCCAGCTGTTTGGGGCCGTCGTAATAGACCCGCAAATCGCGGACAGGGTATATCATATCATCCGGGGAATTGAGGATTCCTCCCCCTTCGCCGTTTACATCAATTGTATCGCCGGCTTCGTATTTTATATCCCGGATTTCAATGATATCATCCGGACTGACCGCTATATAATGAGAGGATCCCAATGGTTTTTCCCGAAACGCGTATGCCCTGACGCTTTTCAGGTTTATACGGAATTTGCCTTTGTTGTTCGTCCAGAAAAGCTGCTGCCATATCGACAGGCTGAACTTTCCGTCCGACGGATTACGCACTCCTACCTTATAGCCGAGCCAGCGGCCCGCTTCGCCCGTCCGGTTTTTATAGGCCGGACCCAGCTCCAGGGGACTGAGCAGACTCAGGCAGATGCTCATCCCGTACTTTTTCGCAAAGTCGCTGATATATTTTATCATGCCGACATATTCGTCCATATCCGGCGTCAGGCGCCTTTCCGTTCCAGCCTGCGGACGGTACTGGCGGAAAAACTCGTCAAATGCAACGGTCAGTTCTTTATGCCCGTGCTTTTTCCCGCTTTCACAGACGTCACGCAAACTGCGCATGGACGGCGTATAGCCAAGCGACATGTCAATCTTTTTATCCGGATCCATCAGGTCATAAAGCTGCTGATCGCTTGTGAGGATAATTACTTCGGCCCTTAGCCCGGAAAATGTTAT
>JAISCL010000002.1 GCA_031265585.1 Tannerella sp.
TTTTTTGGTGGTGCATAAAGATAAGTGAAATCTTGCACAGGGCAAAGTGTTTGGTAAATTATTTTACTTCAACACTTTGCCTATTATGTAAATACAAATGTCTGCGGATTTAAGGAAATGATTCTTTTGAAGGGATTGACCGGATGGACTGGAAAAAAAAGGCTGTCTCACGACAGCCTTTTTCTTGCATGTTAATAAACAGTCACAAAAGACCTGGTGCGAAGATAGCGCATATATGCTTTATGACATAATTCCAAAGCGTAAAAAATATTAAAAATGCTGTTTTTTTGCCGGACAGGGGGTTGAGCGGATGGATCGGAAAAAAAGAAAGGCTGTCTCACGACAGCCTCAATCTTCACTTTATTTATTAATCTTAAAATATCAACCATGAAAAACACCGGCGCGAAGATAATGCATTTATGCCTTATGACATAATCCCAAAACGTAAAAAACATTAAAAGTATTATTTTTCTGCCGGACAGGAGATTGAGCGGGTGGACTGGAAAAAGGAAAGGTTGTCGGCTGCCCGCTGCAGGCCGGATTCCGGCGGAGTTCCAGCGCGGACGGTTTACTTTTATTGTTATCAATATTATTACAAATGCTTCCGGCACGGTTTTTTTTATGAAAAAATCATTATTTTTGCGAGACAAAATAAACAGGGAACTTACATATATAAAGTGTCGTATGAACCGTTCAAACTTTCTGTCTTTTGGATTGCTGGCCGTTCCGGTCGCGTGCGCCGTACTTGCGCTGGCCGGATATGGTTATTGGATGCATGTGGCCGTACCCGTTACGTGCGCCGTGTTTGTCGGCTGCCTGTCGACGAAGGAGACGGGCCGGACAAAATGGCTGCTGATTGCCGCCCTGGCCTTTTCCATCGCGGGCGACTGGATGTTGAAACATCGCGATGGAAGCACCCTGATGTTCGTTTACGGAATCGCGCTGTTTTTCGTCGCTCATGCCGGATTCCTGGCTTTCAGCCTGAAGAACGGGAAGATACGGTGGATGCTGCTGGCGGCGCTGGTGGCGGGGTACGGTGCATTTTTCGTCTGGAAGCTCCTGCCGGCCATCCCCGACGTTCTCCTGTTGACGGCCGTCCTGCTCTATCTGCTGATTTCCTGCTTTTCGCTGGCGGCGGCGCCCGGACTCCGGCTGTCGCTTCCCGCCCGGTGGCTCTTTACCGCCGGCATCGCCTGCATTGTGTTTTCGGATACGCTGATTGCCTGCTGCGAATTTCTGCAGGCCTGCGGGATGTATCGCCTCCTGATGATGCCAGCTTATTATGCGGCGCATATCCTGATTACCGCCGCCGTGATTATTCATTATAACCGGTGACCGAAATGATTTATGGGTGGTGTTCTCCAAAGTATGCTAATTTAGACAAAGCCAAAATTGATGTAAAATAAAGTGAGATTGAAAGCTTTGAAATGATTGATTAATTTCTTGGAGAAACAGCAAGTTTTATGGAAAGCCCGCCGGATACGGTGTCTCAGTCGGCAGTTATTGCCTTCCATGCCAACTGTATATTTCTTTCCAATAAGATGATTTGTATCCTTGAATGCAATTACAAAGCTATCCCAATCATCGGTGGCAATACTTCCATAGCTTACGCCTGAATCCGACAGTTTCTTCTTCAACCCGTTGGCTGTTTTCAAGTCCCGTTTACCCCAAACAAAGACCACGATTTCACCTGTTTCTCTGCGATAAGCGTAGATCAGCCAGACCTTCCTGCTCTTCTTCTGCACATATGTCCAAAATTCGTCCGTTTCCAAACACTCGTAATATGGTTGCCCGGACCCATGTGCCGGGAGTGTACCAATACCGACAACACTTTTTTGATGCTGATCTTCTCAATTTCAGCGATATCCCTGACCCCTATGCTGCGAACAGGCATCAATAATAACTTTCGTGTCAAGGATGAATGACATCCTTTGTATCTCAACGCATGGTCGCCAATAAACTGTCGTCCACATTTCCTGCACAAATAATTTTGCGTCCCATACGATTTCCAGCCATTCCTTTTTATCTTTGTGCTTTGGCAATCGGGACAATGGATGGTTATTGTTATTTGCATTTACAAAAATACCAATTAATCGCCTGATTGCCAAATATTTACTGGAGCATACTTTTTACATCATTACCCAAAATTAGGTGGTGTTCTCCAAAGTATGCTACTTTAGACAAAGCCAAAATTGATGTAAAAGAAAGTGAGATTGAAAGTTTTCAAGTGATTGACCAATTTTTTGGAGAAGCAGCAAGTTTTACGGAAAGCCCGCCGGATACGATGTCTCAGTCGGCAGTTATTGCCTTCTATGCCAACTGTATATCTCTTTCCAATAAGATGATTTGTATCCTTGAATGCACTTACAAAGCTATCCCACTCATCGGTGGCAATACTTCCATAGCTTACGCCTGAATCCGACAGTTTCTTCTTCAACCCGTTGACTGTTTTCAAGTCCCGTTTGCCCCAAACAAAGGCCACGATTTCACCTGTTTCTCTGTGATAAGCATAGATCAGCCATACCTTCCTGTTCTTCTTCTCCACATAAGTCCAAAATTCGTCCGTTTCCAAACACTCGTAATATGGTTGCCCGGGCCGTATCATGTGCCGGGAGTGTACCAATACCGACAACACTTTTTTGATGCTGATCTTCTCAATTTCAGCGATGTCTCTGATTCCTATGCCGCGAACAGGCATCAATAATAACTTTCGTGTCAGGGAAGAATGACAACCTTTGTACTTCAATGCGTGGTCGCCAATAAACTGTCGTCCACATTTCCTGCACAAATAATTTTGTGTCCCATACAATTTCCAGCCATTCCTTTTTATCTTTGTGCTTTGGCAATCGGGACAATGGATGGTTATTGTTATTTGCATTTACAAAAATACCAATTAATTATCTGATTGCCAAATATTTACTGGAGCATACTTTTTACATCACCACCCTTTTTTCTTCCGGTTAATAATACCGCCATTATCCACTTCTTCATCGCTTTCTCCAGTCCATTTTGTATATCCTCGTTTGATTATTCCGATGATTGTTTGTCCTAACTCGTCAGAATCTTTAGTTATTATGTTGACAATGTTGTTTGGCAGATGTAATACAGACGAACCGTATAGTTTTTGATTGGCTGACTGGCAGTCACGACATAGCTGAGTTTATCGTCAAGTTACGCCGGAATCGGATTTTTTGCTGTCAATCAATTCTTATGGAGAATTTTTTTCGGGGAAAATACTTATTTATTTGGGAATTGAAAAATAACTGATTATAAAATAAATAATCAAATTTAAGACTAAAGAAAAGTCTTTATTCTGGGAAAATTCACCTCTATTTGGGGAATTGAAATTACTGCACAATATTCTGTCTATTCTCTATTCTTTAGATAATATCCCCCTGTTTTAGGTATTCCACGAAATTCTATCAGGTTTTCTTCTTTAAGTTTTGCCAAATATCTTGCAGCAGTTCTGTATGGGATATTTATCCCGAAATGTCCATTAGGGAGCTACTCATCAGGAGCATCAGGCTATCCCCCGATTTTTCTAATGGACACCATTAGGAAATAAGATTGATAATATATTGAGACGTATAAATTTATATTGCATTAATTGATTAAATTTGCGGCAAAAAAATAAGATATAATGCAGAACACAGTAATAGAATTCGTAGACAAAGAGATAACATCCTGGGGAGGCATTTCCATACTGAAGAAGATGATAGATATGAGCGGTTTTTCCACTTACCTCGACACTCTGCCATTACCCGAACAGGGTTCTAACCGGGGCTATTCCCCCCAACAACTGTTTCTACTGTTTATGAGTAGCGTATGGTGTGGGGCAGATCGTTTCTCCCACATGGATATAACCCGCCTTGATACGAGTCTTCAATGCTTGTATGGCTGGAAACGAATGCCTGAGCACAAGGCATTTGAATGCTATTTTCGCAAGTTTGACATTCCTACTTCCCATAAGGTTTTTGGGGGGACTTTACCGCTGGTTTTTCAACAGTTTGAAATTTGACAGCTTTACGCTGGACATAGACTCTTCAGTAATGACACGCTATGACGATCAGCAGGGCAGCGCCAAAGGCTACAATAAACACAAGCCCGGTCGCAAGTCTCATCATCCGCTTATGGCATTTGTTTCAGAAATAGAAATGGTAGCCAACTTTTGGCTTCGCTCCGGAGATTCTCATACGGCAAACAACTTTAAGGCTTTTTTGGAGGAGACGCTATTGTTTTTGGGGGACAAAAAAATCGGTCTGTTACGTCTGGATTCAGGTTTTTGCAGCAAAGATATTTTTGAATCTGGAGGTGAAGGACAGAAAAATAGGCTATATAACAGCGATTCCAATGTACGTTACTGTTCAGCGCAAAATAGCAGCGCAAAGGACATGGCTTTGCATAGAGGAGGGTATAGAGATTGGCGAGTTCGAATATCAGGCACATGACTGGTCAGAACCACGCAGAATGATAGCTGTACGCCAAAAAATTGCCCGACCGATCGCAAGCTCCGGGTAAGCAACTCAGTCTTTTTGAAGAAGATGTGGAAGTAAACGGCTATCGCTATACCTGTTATGTCACCACTTTGAGGCTGAGCGCGGCAGATGTCTGGCGACTGTACAGAGGACGGACAAATTGCGAAAACCATATTAAGGAACTCAAATATGATTATGGGCTGGACAGGATGAATCAGACCGATTTTGATGGAACGGAAGCCGCTTTGATGCTGATGACCGTCGCATATAATTTTCTAAGTCTTTTTAAGCAGCTAATCATCGGTGGAAATGTAAGAAACAGACTTAAAACGCTTCGACACAGAATGCTTGCCATACCTGCAATTATTGAAAAATGTGATGACAGAATAACAGTAAAAATGGCGTTAAATATGAATTGTAGAAATTGGATAAGTAAATTATGTGACCGGATACAAATGCAATTTATACAATCTGGCTAATGGGCATCCTGGGATAAATTATAGAGGGGGCTGGAGGTGCCTGGGAGAGAGCTCCCTAATGGACATTTTGGGATTATTGCCATTCAAGGTACGGGGTTGAGAGGGAGAGGCATCTCCTACCCCGGGCTGCACTCCGCTTGCACGATTATCCACCTTGGATGCCTCTGGCGTCAGCCTGCAATGCACAGAACTGTCTCGTGTGAAGTACGTCTTTGTCCCATAGTTGTAAAAGTTTGATGTTGTATCATAAAAAATCACTACTGTCCGGTAAAATCAGAAAACAGTTATTTTTCATTTATAAATAATTAACAATCAGATATTGTATTTTTGATTATCAAAAGCAAGCCCCCTGCATTTGAGGGAAGAGTGAA
>JAISCL010000003.1 GCA_031265585.1 Tannerella sp.
TTAAATATCAGTAAAATGCACAAAAAGCAGGTTCAAACGTCTAAAAATCCAAAAAATAGCCAAAAATCTGCTCAAAATCCGATTTTTTTTGTGATTTGTCGCTTTTTCATTCCTCAAACTCCATCAACCGAAAATTTTTCCCTCAAATTCGCGGCCTGATTAAAAAAAGATATCGCTCTTTTAAGACATCCTCATTTTTATCCCGAACTCAGGTTAAATTAAAGAACGCCCACAATCTACCGACATGTCATCCCTCCAGGATTTTCGACCATCGTGGCTGTGATTTGCTACCGATATATGCCATCCCTCCGGGATTTTTGACCGCTGTGGCCATGATTTTCTGTCAGGAGCCAATCTGCTTTAGCGGGATGTTGAGCAGAAAGGCTAATTTTTTTACTTTTCCGGCTATATGACCCGTTCCGATGGCGCAGTGGTGTGAAGGGCCGGCTTTTGACCAGCGGTCTATGAAGGTTTTTGCCGGGACAGTAAACCGGTACCGGCTATTCGTGTTTCCTATCTGTAACACAGGTCCGGCTACCGATGTTCCCTCTGCTATCAGCAGGGAAAAACCGTCTTTTCCTTCTACGACCGAGAGAACCGTCACAGGGCCTTGCTTAACCGACATCTGTATGGACAGTCCCTTCCCCGGTTTGCCGTGATAGACAGACAGCGGTACGAGTTTTACGCGTTCCTCCGCCATGTTGAAGTGAGCCGGCCCGTCATGGCCTAACAGTACCACATCGTCCGTAAAGTCCATTGCGTAAAATTCCGAAAAAGAGCCTCCGGCGCCCAATGCCGCCATGATCTTCATGGCCAGGACATTTTTTACTTCGCACTCACCGGCTACCGGTATGCCTTTGCCCGTCAGCAGCGTATTACCGGCAATGATGGAGGTTACTATATTTTCATAGTCATTCCCGTTATATCCTTCATAATAATAGGCCAGTGCGTCAATCCGGCGTGCCTCCACCAGCCTGTCCAGGGCGACCGATGTGCGTGCCGCGCGTTCTACTTCCGTCGCTTCACATTCCGGGATCACATCGAAGGCGGTCGTGAACTCGCTGATTTTCCGGTCGACTTCCCCGGGTGTTACCGCGTCGCGTATCGCTTTCAGTTCGCACATTTCAATCATTTCAATATGCGTCCCGAATGTAGCGGCCAGTTCGGTCAGATCAGTATAAACGTCCAGCATGCCGCCATAATAATGACCCATGATGCCCATCCTGCTGTGATTCAACGAATGGAAAACCTTTGCCGCTTCAATCCATTCCCGGATCTCATTCCAGGTTTCATCTTCCGTGAGATATCCGGAGATGATGTCATAGCGGATGCCGGAACGGTTGAACACACAGGCTATTTCGGGCACGGAACAGGCCTGGCAATGCGCCAGCCACTCCCCGGTCATATCTCCCCGGTCGTCCATACGGTTCAGCTTTTCATAGTCTATCGCAGCAACGGGTTGGATATTCAACAGGATCACCGGCACTTTTAACTGCTGTGCAACCGGCAAAACGGTTGAAGACAGTGCGTATGTTGAAATATAAAGAAAGGCGATGTCTATCTTTTCTTCCTTCAGGTAGCCGGCGGCCTGCCGCGCCCTGTCCGGGTTATCGACCATCCCTGCATCGACAATCTGGATGCCCATTTCTTCCATCCGCACCTTTATCTGTTGCCGGTAGCCTTCCAGGCGCGGCAGCAATCCCTTAAACTGTGGCCAGTACGTGTCCAGCCCTATTCCAAATAAACCTGCTTTCATAATTCTGTTGATTAATTTTTTTGTGCTCTGTACAGTGTGAAATCTTCCATCAAACCATAATCCTTCATTTGATATTCAGCGCCTGCCAGCGGTTCCTTTATATTCTTCCAGTGCCACGGGGATGCCAGTCCCGGTGCGGGATTTCTGTAATGAGGCCCTAACAGGTTCTTTAAACTGCCAATGACCCGGACATCTATCCGGTTTGTCCCTTCCCGCAGGAACGAAGTCACATCCAGCCGGTAAGGATCGTAAGCGATGATGCCGGCTTTCGCTTCGTTTACATACACTTCGGCTACCGTACCGGCCCATTTGCCTAACTGAATGAGGTACGTACCCGACAGATCCGTAATGTGATAGGATCGGCCATAGTTAAAATCCCACGAATAAAACGGCTGTTTCTGTTCCTTCCAACTGCCGGGCGTAAAATGATCCGCCGGAGCGCTGATGCTCCATCCCTCCTGCTCCGGGACAACAGAAAAGTTACCTGTTATATATACGGGTTCTATCTCTGCGAAAATGCTCATCGGACTAATGTCCAGTTCTACCGTGTTAGTTCCCTTTTTCACCTGATTACCTACCTGATAAACTCCAAAGGACTTGTCAAGCCACCATTTTCCGGGAACAGGCTTTACTGTTTCGCCATTTATTTTTACGGTAAACAGTTCGGGACGTTCCGCAACCAGTTGCATGCCCGAATAATCGAAATCATCATTCACAGTGAAACGGTAGGTGGCCGTAAAACCGCCATCCGTAAAACGGTCCCTGTCCAGTATATTCCGCTTATATTGAACGGATGTATTCCAGGGATTCCCATTCGCAAAACCGTGCGCCCTGTAGGCAATATCCGCCGCATCCGCAAAATAAAGCCGGCGATGCGTCTGCCCTTTTACCGTCACATCACAGAAATCAACCGTCATTGCATTATCCTGCACGCGTGTCACCTGCATCTCCCCGGAAGGAGGCACCACGACCTGTTCCGCTTTCGCCGCCCCCGGTTTACGGGCATACGCAGGCTTCGTTTTGTACGAACTGTATAAAACGAGGCTTCCTGCCGGTTCTATCCTGAAAGCAGCCTTCAATTTTCCGCTTTCCTTTTCGGCCGCGTATGTATAGATCTCCCCGTCAAAAGCATCCATCTCCAGTAAGGTCTTGCCTTTCACCGAAAGATTTCCGGTGGAAGCTTCCTTCATGGATGAATTAACGATGAAAATAAGTTCTCCGTCCGCAAACCGGCGGCGGTGATGATACAGGTTCCCGTTATTGAAACTGATCTCAAAATCTCCCGTGGAGAAGTATTTCCTTATCACTTCCCTGTTTGCCTGCAGCTCCCGGATCACGGATTCATGAGCAATAAACGAAACAAGATCCTCGTTGACGGCACCGTCAATCCGGTCGGGCGCCGAAAATGTAATCAGCCGTCCTCCCTGTTCCACAAATTGACGGAGCAGGGCGAAGGTCGGACTGTTCAATGCCTCACTCAGAGGAGGAATAACGACTGTCGAATAAGCGGCTTTTCCAACTGTAAACTTTCCATTCTCCACCCGGCCGTTATCTTTTATTATATTCTCCGATCCCAGGTCATACTCTATCTGGTTCTTTTCCAGCAACGTGATAAATGCCTGGAAATTTCTGCCGATTTCCATCAGCGCCGGATTGCTTCCCGTATGCGAGTAGTAACTCCATAACGTCGAATTGGGTTCCAGCACCAGGAGGTCATTCTGCTGCGATCCCTTACTCATCACCAGGGACAGCCGTCCGAAATAATCGTTCAGCGCTTTATAATTGCCGAACCAGGGCGAATGATAGGTAAATACCGGCGGATAATCATACTTGCGCGCTCCCGTCAGTGTCATGTGGGAAAGGTGCTGGTTCATGAAATTCACGCCCAGAACATATTCCCAGTCCCCCAGGCGCTTAAAGTCCTTGAACGTTTCATCCCATCCGCCTCCGCCGTACGTTTCGCTGAGCGTACGGGTCGCCCCCGTCTGGTTCGCCGCGCTGCGAAGCTCCTTTACCGCACGGATATTGCCGAACTGCGCCTGCGGAGACTCTTCGTTGAACTGGTTGAACAGCATGTCAATGGCCGGCGTCTGATGCCAGGCGTACATCGCCATATTATCCGGCCCGTCGTTCATTTGCGGCCACCCGTGCTCCCAGTAATGCCCGGTCCATTTCAGGTGATTCGCTTCCGTGTAGGCGTGCCACGGTTTAGACCAGCGGTCTACAAACAACTGCAGTAAAGTCTCCATATAATTATGCCGCACCCGTTTCCAATCCCCGGTTTCCTCGCTCAATAAAGGCAGTAAAGGCTTCAGGTCGTATCCCCACTGTTTTTGAAAAACATCAAACAGGTCGGGTGTCCAGCGGAGGCCGCCCGAGGTTACGATATTCGGCTCATCCGTAAATATGCCCGGCACGGCCTTTCCGAACTCATTCCCCAGGGACTTTTCATACCCTCTCATCGTAACTTCGATAAACTTTTCCGTTACCCCGGGCGCCAGCAGATCTACATACGAGTAGCCTCCATACCAGTCCGATTTTCCGTAAAAGGTCTTTTTATACAGATAATATTCGCCTTTTGTCTCTTTATAGTCCTGACAGGAAGCCGTAATGTCCTTCCAGTTTTCTCCTTCTTTCTTCAGGAACAGGCAATAAGCATCCTGTACGGCCGGAAGCATTTCCACTTTTTCCAGTTGAAGTCCCTGTCCCTGATTATATGATTCGGGCATTTCCTGCGGAACATGTCCGCCCGCAAAACCGCTGGGATACGAATTTTCATCATAAATCCAGACTTCCAGCCCCATCTCTTTTCCACGTTTGACCGTATATTCATACATTTTGAACCAGTCGTCGGAAAGATACTCCGTAATCATGCCCGGCCGGGGATGTACGAACAGTCCCCCAAAACCCGTATCCTTCAGCTCAGTGAGCATCCTGTCCAGTTCGGCTTCCGTCACCTTCCCGTTCCATACCCAAAGCGGCATGCTCCGGTATTCGGAAGGAGGGTCTTTAAATAAAGTTTCTATCGAAGCAAAACTGTCTTTGCCGTTTTGCTCTGCACATCCTGTCAGCACAAAAACCAGTGCGGATAAAAGGAATACATACATCTGTTTTCTCATCAGGTAAATAATTATTTGGTTGTACATCTGTTTTTAGTGCGTCAAAGGTGGCGCTTATGAAACAGATAAATATTCCAAATATGATATAGATAATCCAAAAAATGACAATAAGGTATTTTTCCCTACGGATTTCTTTTTGTTTTCCGTATTTCTTTCCGGTACTGCAACGGCGCCAGGCCTTCTTTTTTATGAAAAAAGGTGGAGAACTTCCCTACGCTCTCGAAATTCAGTTTGTAGGCGATCTCCGTAATGCTTAAATCCGTCGTTTCCAGCAATTCCCTGGAACGCAAAAATTTCAGATTAGCCTGGTACTGCGCAGGCGATACATCCACACACTTCTTGAACATTTTCCGGAACCAGGAATAACCGACACCTATCTGATCCGCAATATGCCTGGGAGAGATGATCCCGTCGATCGACCGCTTCATGATCGCACGCGCTTCATTGATTTTCAGGATGGCAAACGAATCGTTAAACGCTTCATTCCGGTGCATAAACTGCACCAGCCCTAAAATATAAAGTACAATACTGGAGATCAGCTGCTGATATCCTGCCTTTTCCTCCGTCGCATGATTCAAAATATCTTCATACAATCCTAAAATGGCAACGCTAAAACCCAAATGGAAAACCGGATTGGCGGGCGAGAAAAAGCCGTTTTTAACCCGGTTATCAATATGCAACCCGCGAAATCCGACCCAGTATTCCACCCATCCGCAATCTTTATCCGGTTCATACGTATGCCATTCGTTCGGAAATAAAAGGATCATCGTGCCGGCTGTAATTTTCCGTCTTTTACAGGATTCGGATTCAAAGTAACCCGTCCCTTCAGGCAGATATATCAACTGATACTCCTTCAATACCCTGCCGTTATCCGGATTAAAACTGTGTGACGCCGGATGCCGGGAAAGCGGATATGAACTGTGCGGCGGTATCAGCTGCCTCCCAACAGTCGTCACCACAATACCCCACGATTCGTCAAGCGCATTGATATTAAAATACTTTATGTTCTTACTTTGTACAACAACCATTTCTTTGCTTTCATATCCTTCGAAATGGTTGCAAATATAATTTTTTTTCCAAAATAACAGCTATTTTTTGGGGACATTTAAAAAACATGGGGACTGATAAAGAGTCAATGCGTTCTTTTCTCAACAAAATTCCGTCGAATAAACGGTTATATCAAAAAAAACAATACTTTTGCAGGGTAAACAAACTGTTTGTGTGATGGAAACAAAGATATTCAAACGCATGCCCTCCGGTATATCCGATTTCAGGCGTATCATGAGCGAGAATTTAGCCTATATTGATAAAACGCGATTTATTGAAGTACTTGAAAGGGAGTCGAATCCGAATCATTTCTTCATCCGTCCGCGCAAGTTTGGAAAAAGTCTGTTTCTAAGAACGCTAAACTGCTATTACAACCTTAATTACAAAGACGAGTTCGAGCGGCTGTTCGGCAGCCTGTACATCGGACGGAATCCCACGCCCGAACGGAACAGCTACGCCATCCTGGAATTTGACTTCTCGGGACTGAATACAAATAGCGAGAGCGAGTTCAAAAAATCCTTTTCCTTCGAGGTGCAGGAATCCGTCTGCAAACTTCTGGCTGAATATAAAAATATCATATCGGATGCGAAGGAGCTTGTCCGGCAGATAAAGGAAAAAGATCTCGGCATCGACTCGCTGAATACAGCATTCAATGCCGCAATAGCCAATGAGATTAGAATTTATGTTATCATCGACGAATACGACCACTTCGCCAACGATCTGATCGCGATGGGCGAACTTCGCGGAAAAGACTTCTACAAGTCGATGATCGCGGCGAATGGGCTGGTACGCGATTTCTATGAAAAAATCAAGGCCGCTACCAAATCGTCGACCGTATACCGGACGTTCATCACCGGCATCTCACCCGTGATGCTCGACGACCTGACCAGCGGATACAACATCGCCAGAATACTTACGCTTGACCGGAAATACAACGAGATGATGGGATTCACGCAGGCGGAAGTAGAGACACTGATGACGGAAACAGGCGTCGACCCTGTATTGATTAACGTTGACATGGAAGCATATTATAATGGCTATCTGTTTCATCAGGATGGCGAAAACCGTGTCTACAATCCGGCCATGATACTGTATTTTTTCGATCAGATACTCGGTACCGGTAAACCGCCGGTAAACATTGTCGACCTGAACCTGCGCACGGACTACGGACGGTTGAAACGCCTCGTACAAAACGAAAAGAACCGCGAAACGCTGCTTCAAATCATGAAAGATGACTGTGTCGTTTCCGAAATACTGGAAAAATTCTCCATCGACCGCCTGAACGACGACAACTACTTCATCTCCCTGCTGTTCTACATGGGGATGCTGACCATCCGGGAGCCATACCGGTTTCAACTGAAACTCTGCATCCCGAACTATTCCATCAGGACGCTGTACTGGGATTACCTTACGAAGCTGGTAAAGGAAATGTCGCCTGACACGGCCGTTGACTCGGGACAGTTGAGAACCGTCATATACCGGCTGGGCATGGACGGCGACCTGCGGGGATTCATCGGCTACGTTTCCGAAAACGCCTTCAGCCGGCTGTCGGAATACGACCTGCAGCGCTTCGACGAAAAATACATCCAGATACTGCTCCTCGCCTACCTGTTCATGGGCCGCATGTACATCCCGATGAGCGAATACGAAACCGTGCCGGGACGCGCCGATATTTTCCTCCAGCGCAATCCCCTGTACCCGGAGGTCAGGTATGAATGGATTTTCGAAATAAAGTACTGCAAGGCCTCCGCCAAAGAGAAGGAAATCGCTGCAAAACGCAACGAAGGGTGGGCACAATTGAAGCAGTACGCCAATTCATTCCGCATGAAAGACCGTCCGAACCTCAAAGCCGCCCTGCTTCTGTTTACTGGAAAAGATAAATTTGAAATAAAAGAATACCGGTAATCCCGTTTTTATTGAAGAAAAGACAGCACTTTCCCGACAGTCAGCGCACCGGAAATTCTGCGATCCGTAGCGTTGTGCAGCCGTAGGGGATAAGCTCGACGGGCTCTTCGCCGGTCATTACTTCGTCCTGCTGCGAAAAGTACTGGATCGGGCCGGCTGAACCGTTGTAGAGCTGCCAGCGCGGGATGCGGCGGGCTTTGGTGCGGATGGTTACGGGCGCGTCCTGCGGCGTCCATGGCCAGGGCGCTACGGTGGCCGATTTCTCGACTGTGAAATGCTGTGCAACGGCGTCGGGCCGGAGGTGTTGCCGGGAGAGGCAGTAGTTCCAGGGCGAGTCGGACGTGACTTCGTAGTACCAGGGGCCGTAATGTTCGCTTGCAGAGGGTTCGAACGTTTTCTTTTCCCATTTTTCGTTCATCTTCAGGGCGTAGATCAGCGGGCCGCGTTCTACGGTGGCCGCACCGCCGTACCAGGTGCCGACGCTTACCTGCATGGGCAGTTCCAGCGTCAGGACGTCGCCATCCTGCCATTCGCGGCTGATGCGCGTGATTTCGCCGGCATGGGCGCTCACATCGACTGCCGTCCCGTTCAGGCGGACAACCGGGGAGGTGCACCAGGCGGGGATACGCAGGTGGAACGGGAAAAATGCGTTCCTGCGCTTCCGGTCGGGAAAAGTGATTTTGAAACGGACGGATTCGTCGAACGGGTAGGCCGTTTCTTCCGAGATGCTGACCGGAACGCCGTCGGCTACCCTGGCCGTTACGGTGGAAGGGGCATAAACCAGTGCGCCGATGCCGTTGTCGCTTGAGGCAAACCAGAGGTGCTGCACGAGTTTCGGCCAGCCCTGGTGCATGTTGGCCGTACAACAGGGATAGCCGTTCAGTTCGCCGAACAGGATGTCGGTTCCTTCGTGGGGCGTCGAGAAGTTGCGCAGGGCGCGCGTCACCTGTACCTGATTCACCTGCTGGTAGTACTGGCGCGCCGAGAAATCGTCGGTGACCTGGGTCGGCAGCGCGTTGTAGGCAATCCGTTCGAGATGGTCGGCCCACTGCACATCGCCGGTGATTTCCAGCATGCTTTCCAGCGAAAACATCGTCTCTACCGCCGTGCAGAGTTCCGATCCCTGCGTCGGCTCGCCGAAACGGAGCAGTTCGTCGCCGGCCCACAGGCCGGTCGGGAAGGCGATCGTGCGGCGCATGTCGCGGACGGCTTTTCTGACGGATTCAAGATGCTGCGGGTCGCGGCTCTGCTGGTAATAGATGACCGGCTCCTTGAAGCCCTGCCCCAGGTTGACGCAGTGCAGGCTGTGCTGCGTGGAGAGGTGATGCCGATGCAGGAAGACGTCCGTCCAGTCGCAGGTCTGTTCATGAATCAGTTTTCCCAGGTCGAGCAGGAACGGATCTCCCGTGATATTATACAGCCAGTAGACGATCATCAGGTTGTCGCCGCCGCGCTGTTCGCCCCAGAACGTCCAGTTTCCCAGTCGCGTGCGGGGCAGTTCTTCCAGCTGATAGGTGAAATAGCGCGTCAGGAAGGAGATGACCCGCTCGTCGCCGGTCGCCGAATAGTATTGCTGCATGATCTTCAAGACCACCATTTTCGGCCACCAGTCGTGCGCATTGTCGCGTTGCAGTCCCGGTTCGGGCGCGCGGTCGGTATCCGGCCCGAAATAGCCATCGGGCTGCTGGGATGCGAGCGTCCATTCGATCCAGGGCTGCACCTTGTCTTTCAGCGCCTGGTCGTTCAGGATACAGGCCAGCGGCAGCAGGCCGTCGATCCAGTACGGGCCGCGTTCCCACACGTCGCCGTCGCCGCCGAGCCAGCCGTTGCGCGGCCCCATCACCTTTTCGTATATTGAGTCCAGGCTGCCGGTCATGCCCGTGCGCATCCGGTTCAGCTGTTCGGCGAGCCAGCCCGACGGCCGGATCGCGCCGAGGGGCAATTCCATATAGGGCTTTTCGGCCAGCGGATAACGGTTGTTTGCGTAATTTCCGTTCACCGGCGTACTCTTTCCGTCCCGGCAGAACGCCTGCGGCAGGAAGGCGCACAGGCTTACTGTCAGCATCAGGGTAATTCCTTTTCTTTTCATCTTATTTTTTATTAGCATAATCTGCGCAAAAATAATTCTTTTTTCCGGGTTTACCAACCGGAGGTGCCATTGTGTCCCGGACAGGCCTGAATTTACCGCTAAGAATTATACTTTTCAATTATTTCCGTTATCTTTGCGACTGATAAATCCAGACTTACAGCTATGGCAAGGAAAAAACGTGCGGGGAAAAAAAAGTATGTCAGTGTCGCTGAACAGCAGAGGCTACAGGAAGTGCAGCAGCAAAAAATCTTTTTCGAAAAGTTGCGGAACCTGTGCCTGCAAATAGGGGGGGATACATCGCTGTACTATCAGATTCCGGCGGATATAAAAATAATCCTTTTCAAATACCGGGGCGCTCCGCTCAAAGTGGTGGCTGCCGAAGGGGCGAAAATCCCCGGGCGACTGGTAGAAGCCCTGGCAAAAACCATCAGAACGTACCAGGTCACCACGAAGATGGAGACGGTAAAGGGCAGCGGGCAGATGATGACGCATGCCGACTACTTCCTGGCAGGCAAGCCGCTCGAACACCTCATGGCGAAAGACGAAATCGAATTTCCCGGCAAAGAACGCTTTGCCGACTACACGGCGACGCGGGAAGAGCGCCTGAATACGTACGGGTGCGGCCTGGAGAATGTATGCATTACCGCCTGCCGGCTCTTTGACGACTTGGGGAGGAAAGGCCTCTATACCTATACATACAGCGTCTCCGTGCCGGCGCTGCATGGCATCCCGAAGCCGGAGGGTGAAAACTACGCCGGCAGCAGGTGGCAAAGGTTCTCGAATCAGGACTTCAGGATGCATCAAAAAATAACGGTCGGAACCTGTCCCCTGGAAGTGCGGAAAGTATCTGTCGGCGGTGAAACGCATACCGCCATACAGGTGGCCATACTGCTGCAATATACGGAAAAGTCGAAACCCGTCCACCTTTCCATGTCGCTGAGCGGTATGAACGTAAATAAAAACTCTCCCTTTTCCAATATCGAACTTCCGGTTTACATCCAGCAGCACGCGCTCGACCGCATGAAAGAGCGCCTCGGGTTTGTAATGGTGTCTTTCTACTCTCCCGTCCTGGTAGATGCGCTGTTACGCAAGGAGGTAGTCCCGCTGTCGAAAAGCCGGATGCTGATCGCCTGCTTTATCACCGGACTGAAACTGGGCTATTTCGTGGCCGAGGTGGTAGACGGCGGCATCATACTCATCCGGACATTCCTGCTGCTTACCAACGGCGGTACGCCCGAAGGCGACAGGCTGTCGCAGCTGACCGGACTGCAAACCGAAGACCGCAGGTACCTCGCCATTGATACCCTGCCGGGGCTGGCAAATTCCGATATTGAGCGAAACGAAATCATTTGC
>JAISCL010000023.1 GCA_031265585.1 Tannerella sp.
TGAAGGAACTGCTTACGCAATACGGAAATATTGAGTACATCTGGTTCGACCACGCGGCGGGTACGGGAGGATTAAGCCACGACGAAACAACGGCATGGTGCAAGAAATTCCAGCCGGACTGCTTCATCGGATACAATCACGGCGACCAGACTTCGGCAGACATCCGGCTCGGCGAAATGGGCAAGCCGGGTCCGCTTGACGGCGTCGAAACCTCGGCTCCGTACATGGGCAAGGTCGAAAAGCACAAATGGAGACTTGCCGAATTTACATACCCGATTCTGCCCGATCACAAGGGCGGCGCAATGTGGTTTTACTCGCTTCCGAAGCATGACAGTCTGGTACATCCGGCGTCGAAACTCCTGGACGATTATCTCGGCGCGGTGAAGTACGGGAATATCTTCTCAATCAATATCGGGCCCGATTACGAGGGCAGGATACGCGATATTGACGTGAAAACGCTGCGGGAAGTCGGGGAACAGTTAACAGTGAATAAACAATCAACCAATTAAATAATCTACAAAATGAACAAGCGGGAATTTTTAGTAGCCGCTGCATTGCTGGGAACCAGTCGAATTGCAGCAAAAGAAACAGGAAGCTCTGCCGCAGATGCAAAAAACACAATTTTCAGCGTCTGCGATTTCGGGGCAAAGGGAGATGGTCAAACATCCGATTCGGTGGCCATTCAGAAAGCGCTTGATGCAGCGGGCGAAGTCAGCGGTACGGTTTATTTTCCTGCAGGCGTTTATCCCTGCAGCGATTTGAAAGTACATGCCCATACCACGCTGCTTGCCGAGCCTCAGTGGGCTTACCGTGGCGACGGAGGGGCGATTTTGCTGCTGGATTCAAAGGATGCGTCATGTGTACTGGATATTACCGGCGCTTTTGGCGTGCATTTGCGGGGACTCTTTCTTAAAGGACAGAGAAATGCCGGCAAAGTCATTCACGGTATTTTCCTGAATAACGATAAGGAATACAGCAAACAGGAGGACACGATTGTGGTGGATGACTGCAAAGTCCAGGGTTTTTCGGGACACGGACTTTATCTGCTGCGGTGCTGGCTGTTTATCATACGGCACAGCTATTTTGCTTCCAATGCTGGGTGCGGAGTCCTTCTGACCGGATGGGACGGTTTTGTGACGGATAACCAGTTTTCCGGTAACGGATCGCACGGTTTCGGCACGGAAACATCAGGAAGTACGGTGATGTTCACGGCAAACCGTGTGGAATGGAACGGCGGTTACGGACTGTACCTGTCCGGAGGCGACGCCTGGAATGTAACCGGTAACTGTTTCGACCGCAACGGGGGAGCCGGCTTCTGTGCCGTCGGTATCAGTGACGCCGCCGTAACAGGAAACGTCTTCCGCCGTTGCGGGGCCAACAGTAAGAATCTGCCTGAAGGAAGCCGTTCCTGCCAGGTAAGAATCGAAAACTGCAAAGGTTTGACCTTCACGGGCAACTCGTGCCAGACCGGACGCGACGACGGCGGCAAAGGAGAATACACGCCGCAAATTGGTATCCGTATCAAAGGCAATTCGTACAGCATTATATCGTCCAACACAATGTTTCAGGGATTTATTGACCAGCCTTTTGATGACTTTGGCGAGCACGGGCAGGATTTTATCTGCGTCAATAATGTTTCATCCCCCTTCATCATCCCGGCAAAGTAATTTTATAAAATAAACAGAATAAACATGGAAAAGAAAGTTTTATTGGTAGCCTGTCTGTCCGTCCTGTTCCTCTCCTGCGGGGATAAGACGTCCGCGCCTGCTCCTTACGGTGCAACGCCGTCGAAAGCACAATTGCAGTGGCATGATGTGGATTTTTATGGGATGATATGTATCTCTACAATCACCTACACAGACAAAGAGTGGGGTTATGGCGACGAGCCTGCGGAACTGTTTAATCCGAATCAGTTCAATGCAGATGAGGCGGTTGCAATAATGAAAGAAGCAGGGATGAAAGGCGTATTGCTGGTTGCCAAACATCATGGCGGCTTCTGCCTGTGGCCCACCTCCACGACGGAGTATTCGGTAAAAAACAGTCCGTGGAAGGACGGGAAAGGCGACATGGTGCGCGAATATGCCGATGCCGCCCGCAAGGCCGGACTGAAATTCGGCGTCTATTGCTCGCCCTGGGACAGGAATGATGCGGACTACGGCAAACCCGAATACCTGCAACACTACCGCGAACAGTTACGCGAACTGCATACCCGTTACGGTGATATTTTCCTGTCGTGGTACGACGGCGCCAATGGAGGGGACGGCTATTACGGCGGTGCAAAGGAAACCCGCAAGCTCGATCTTGAAAATTACTACGACTGGGACCATACGTTCAAAACGGTACGCGAATGGCAACCGCTTGCCGCCATCTTCAACGGCCCCGGCGCCGACATCCGCTGGGTAGGCAATGAACGCGGTTTTGCAAGCGACCCCTGCTGGGCAACTTTCGACCCGGCGGCGGAAGGCTCTGCCCGATGGCATCTCGGCACCGGGCAGCGCAACGGCAGATGCTGGATGCCTGCGGAATGTGATGTTCCCATCCGCCCGGGCTGGTTTTACCATGAATCACAAAACGGACAGGTGAAAACGCCGGAACAGCTTTTTGATCTGTATTTCCTGTCGGTCGGACGCGGCCAGGCGCTTGACATCGGACTGGCGCCCGACAGGAGCGGAAAATTACACCTTAACGATGTCAAATCATTGCGAGGCCTGGGCGATTTATTAAGACAAACGTTTACGAACAATTTTGCACAAACCGCTGTCGTTACCGTCAATCAAACCTGGGGAGAAAGCAAAAAGTTCTCAGGCAAACATTTAACGGATAATGACAAACAAACGTACTGGTGTCCGAACGACGAAACAGCCGGGGGAGAAATCACACTCGAATGGAAAGAGCCGCAAAAGTTCAACATTGTTTCCCTCAGGGAATACCTGCCTTTGGGACAGCGCATCGACAGCATTTCGGCAGAAATCTTTATCAAGGGACAATGGCAAGCCTTCGCTAAAGCGACCTCTATCGGTGCCAACCGCCTGTTGCGGCACGAGCCGGTGGAAGCGTCCAAACTCCGCATCCATACTTACGGACCGGTAGCTCCCGCCCTGTCGGAGATTGGCGTCTATCGCGAATCGGAGCGAACCCTTGCGCCCGTCAAACCGGACAAAGTACGGGATCCGGAACAGCTTGCCAAAACGGCCTGGACGCTTATTCCTGCAAACAGCGACAAACGCGCTTTCGATGATGACATTTCAACCGTCTGGCAGGCAACTGACGGACGGGAATTAAGTATCGATTTGGGCGACGAAACAGCCGTCTCGGCAGTTGTCTACACGCCGCCTGTAAGCGATGCAGGCGGACTGATTACCCATTACAGGTTATACATTTCCAACGATCCCAAACAGTGGGGACAAGCCATTGCGTCGGGAGAATTTAGCAATATCCGCAACAATCCGCAGCCTTACACCATCCGGCTGGAAAAACCGGTCAAAGGCAGATATATTCGTTTAGTAGCTGCCGATACGGTTGACGATGCACCGCCGGCAGTGGCGGAAATAGAGGTACTAATTTTAAAATAAATATCAAATGAAAAAATGTATGATCACCTGCTTCATTGCCTTTACAGTAATGGCATGTACGCAACAGACAAAGCAAGAGACTTTCGACAGTTCGTGGAAATCGTTAGAACAGTACCGCTGTCCCGACTGGTACCGCGATGCCAAATTCGGAATTTATTCGCACTGGAACGCCTATTCCGTACCGGCTCAGGGCGACTGGTATGCCCGAAACATGTACATCGAAGGATCGAAACACTACAACTATCATGTGGAGCATTACGGACATCCCTCGAAAGTGGGCTACAGGGACATTATCGAAATGTGGAAAGCGGAAAACTTCAACCCCGACAGGATTATTGCCCTCTATAAGGAAGCCGGAGCCAAATATTTTGTCGCCGTAGCCGCCCATCACGACAATTTCGACCTCTGGGATTCCAGGCACCACGAATGGAATGCCGTCAATCACGGCCCGCATCAAAACATCATCGGCAAATGGGAAGCGGCAGCCCGGAAAGCGGGATTGCGCTGGGGCGTCACATCGCATATCGAGAGGAGCTGGAACTGGATGCAGGTCAGCCACGGAGCCGACCGGGAAGGCGAGTTTGCCGGTATTCCCTACGACGGCGCCAACCCGGAATATGCCGGACTGTATTTCAGGGAATATCCGGGGTACAGGGACACCCATTTTCAGTATCCCGTCAATCCCCCACAGGACGTGATTGAAGATTATTTCGTGAGGATCAAAGATTTGCTTGACCAGCATCGGCCCGATTTCTTCTATATGGACGGCGGAGTTCCCTTCGGAGAAACCGGCAGAAGAATAATCTCTTATTATTACAACGAAAACATGCGCCGCCATAACGGGAAACTCGAAGGCGTCATGTGCCTGAAAAACTATGCGGACGGCTATCACGGCGATGACTTGAGGGACGGCATAGCCACGGAAAATGTGGAAAACGGACAACTGGACAGGATCAACGGCCTGCCGTGGCAGACGGATGAATCCGTAGCCGACTGGTTCTACGTAAAAGACGCCGAATACAAGACGCCGAACTATATCATTGACAAACTGGTAGACATTGTCAGTAAAAACGGTAACCTGATGCTGAATGTCCCGCCCCGTCCCGACGGCACGCTGGATGATGAAGCAATCGCTCTCCTGAAGGAAATCGGCCGGTGGATAAGCGTGAACGGCGAAGGCATTTACGGCACCCGTCCCTATTCGGTGTTCGGCGAAGGCCCCACCCAAATCAGCGGCGGCTATTTCAGGAAAATGCCCGAACTGACGGCGCAGGATTTCCGCTTTACCACCAAAGGCGATACGGTTTACGCTTTTATCTGCGGAGCGCCCGAAAACGATACGGTTGCCATGCGGACTTTTTCAGCAAAAAGGTACCACGAAATCCTTTCAATCAGTCTGTTGGGCGTTGAAGGCAACTTGCCGTTCGAGCAAAAAGACAATGCCCTGCATGTTTCCCTGCCCGCTGTCCTGCCCTGCGATCATGCCGTCTGTTTGAAAATTATTCCGAAGTTGAATCCTGTTCCGGCACCGCTTTCCGGATATTAAGAAAAATAAAAAAATTGAACTACTCATGTCAACAATATTAAATATAAATACAAAATTTGAGGCTTCCCCGCGCATCATGCGGCTTTGGAAGCGCAGTACGGATTTGGCTAAAAGCGGGAAACGCAATGTATATGTCGATAATCCCGAATTTCTGGTCTATCACTGGAGCGGACACAGCGCCGGCTTCTCGCCTGCAACCGGCGAAATGGCGCTCGCCGAAAGCGAACGCATCAACCTCGGCGACCACAACTGTCGCGTGGATGCGGGCAAACCCTTTCCCTTTGCCGGCGAAATGCCCTCGAAAAAGAAAGGCTTTGAGTATTCAGCCCTCAACTGGGCGGAAGACTATGCCTTTTTCCTCGACCACAGTCCGGCGGAAGTCTATCCCGACGAAACCGTTTGCGGCGAATTTCACTGGCAGCTGGACGAAGCCCGCAAGTTCGTCTATCCCGAAGAAGTAACGGATTTGGGCTTTGAATTGCGACAGCTGGGCGCAGGCGGCACAAGCCTTGCGCATACCTGTCCCGACCTGTCCATCGGGCTGAAACGCGGCTGGACGGGACTGTTGCAGGATGTGAAAACAAGCCTTGTCCGGTGGGAAAAACTCGGCAACAGGGAACGGATTGACTACCTGCAGGCGCAGGTGACGGTAGTCGAAGCCATTATCCGTTTCACCGCCCGCCATGCCGACCGGGCGGAAGAACTCGCCGAAAAGGAACCCGGTCCGGAACAAAAAAACCGCTACCTTAAAGTAACTGCCAATATGCGGCAGTTAGCCTCCGGGCCTCCCGAAACGTTTGAGCAGGCCGTGCAGTTTATCCAGCTCTTTCAAGTGGTCGAACGCATCAACGGACACGGCAACGGCTACGGACGGCTCGACCAACTGCTGATAGATTTCTACCGCAGGGACGTCTCTGACGGGAAACTTACGCGCGACGAAGCCCGCGACCTGCTGGCCGAACTCTACCTGAAATACGGCGGCAACTATTTCTCGTTCGGCGGACGGAAGAAAGACGGAACGGACGCCACCAACGAA
>JAISCL010000024.1 GCA_031265585.1 Tannerella sp.
CATACTTACGTGATACGTGCGGCCGACGGCCGGCGCTGTTTCAAGCTGCAGATCGTAAGCTGGTACAATATCTACACCGAGATTGACGATACAGGCGGCGAATTGAGCTATTATTGCGAAGAATTGAATTAAGAATTATAATATGGAAAGTAAAAATGTAAAGACAAAAAAACATGTATGGAAGTCTGTTGCTTCCTTTTTATTGGTATTGTTTGCCATGCCGCTCGGTCATGCCCTGATGATTCTGATGGAACATCTGCTTGACCCGGCGACTCTGCACCTGACAGCGTTTATCATGGGTGCGGCAGGCGTGGCAATGGTCATTGCCGGCGTATTTGCCCGGGGCGATACGCAGCAAACCCTCTGGGGACTGTTCGGCGGACTGCTTTTCTGGACAGGCTGGGTGGAATTCCTGTTCATGTACTATGCCAATCGCTACGGCACCCAGTCCGAAATCGTGAACGGCGAAATCGTTACCAAGCCCGAATACCTGATTCTGCCGGCGTCGTTCGGCTTCTGGGCGATGATCGTGCTGTTCTACCTGTTCTGTATCCGGTCGGGCTGCAACTTTTTCAACTGGTGCCAGGAAATGATCTTCCGGGGAAAAAGGACGGAAATCATGCCGCGCCCCGTGACGCGGCACGTCAGCCTTGTTACGTTCATGGAACTGAACATGCTGCTCTGGACAAGCTACCTGCTGCTGATGTTCTGTTACGACGGCCATTTCCTGGGCGACCGTCACCCCGTCACGCTGCTGCTGGCTGTCGGCTGCCTGGCGTGCGCGGCGCTGATGTTTCGCCGCCAGTTGAAAATCGGCTCGTGGGGTGCAAACATCCGCTTTTCCATAGCAACGGTGATTGTCTTCTGGACTCCGGTCGAGATTTTCGGGCGCATGAACCTCTTTAAGGAAATATGGATAGACCCGATGCAGTACAAGGCGGAAATGATTACCCTGGCGCTTGCTTTCGTTGCCCTGGCCGGCTACCTGTACTGTGCGGCGAGAAAGAAGGGGAAAGACAGGCGCACAGTCGATACGGAATAAGAACAGCCGCTTTTCATCCTTGATGCCGCCCATGCCACCTGTACCAAAGCCGAACGCAAATAGTTGTTGCCTTTGGCGGTTGCGGTGTTTATATATTTACCGGCGCTTTCGTCGTTTCCCGGGCGCAGTCCCGCCCGCCCGGTTATTTTTCCGCCCGTTTCAAAGACACTCATAGTGTATATTGAAAATTTTCATGTACATTTGTAGCATTAAATCCAGTACAGGATGCGCACAAAAATGTATATATATGGCACATGAGGTATTTATAAGTTATTCACGTAAGGATACGGAAATAGTAAACACGGTTGAACAGGAACTGACAGCGCGGGGCATTAGCTGTTTTATCGACCGGAGCGGTATCAATCTGGGCGATGATTTTGCAGAAATTATCGCAAAGGCCATTTACGAATGTCAAATCATGCTGTTCGTCTGGTCGGAAAATTCAAACCAGTCGGAAAATACGGCCAACGAAATCGCCCTGGCGATTGATTTCGGCAAAACAATCGTACCGTTTAAAATCGGACAGTTTCAGTCGCATTACAAGCTGGCATACCGGCTGGTGCGGTTCAACAGGATTGATGCGGTTACGTTCAACCATGACAATGTCGTTGAACTGGCAGAGAAACTTGAGCGGCAACTGGGGCCGAAACCGGAAAATAAAACCGTGTCGCCGGATCCTGTTTCACCTGCGGCTACGGCTCATTCAATCCCGTGCTTTCTGAAAATCCGCCCGAACCTCGCCTGCCATGTATTTGTAGATGGCGAGCCGAAAACGAATGCCGAAGCGGATAAAATAACTAAGTTGCCGTTAAACAGGGGGACTTTCTTTCTGGAGTTTGTCAGCGTTGAAAATGACGCGGATAAATATTCCTGCGAATACAGGATAAGCGATACGGAGGAGCTGTTGAATGTGGATTTGTTGAGTATTAAAAAAGAGAGGGAAGATAAAGAAGAAAAGGAAAGGCTGGAAAAGCTGGAATTGGGATCTTTTCGAGACAAGAATGAAAAATGGGGATTTAGAGACAAGAATACGGACGAGATAGTGATTCCACCGAAATATGACTTTGCGTGGTCATTTAGCGAAGGATTGGCAGGTGCTGAATTAAATAACAAATGGGGATATATTGATAAAACAGGGAAAGAGGTTATTCCTTTTCAAAAATATAACTTTGGATCTCCTTTTAGCGAAGAATTAGCGTCTGTTAAATTAAATGGCAAATGGGGATTTATTGATAAAACAGGTAAAGAGATTATTCCTTTAAAATATGACAATGCATTTTCATTTAGAAAAGAATTAGCGTCTGTTAAATTAAATGGCAAATATGGCTTTATTGATAAAACAGATAAAGCGATGATCCCTTTTAAATATAACGAGGCATTTTCATTTAGTGACGAAGGATTAGCGCCTGTTCAATTAAATGACAAATGGGGATTTATTGATAAAACGGGTAAAGAGATTATTTCCCTTAAATATGAATCAACAGGAAACTTTCAAGAAGGATTGGTAAAAGTCAAATTAAATGATAAATGGGGATTTATTGATAAAACGGGTAAAGAAATTATTCCTTTGAAATACGATTCTGTCTGGGATTTTCAAGAAGAATTGGTAAATGTCAAATTAAATGATAAATGGGGATTTATTGATAAAACGGGTAAAGAAATTATTCCTTTGAAATACGACTTTGCATACGTATTTAGCAAAGGATTAGCATCTGTTCAATTAAATGGCAAATGGGGCTTTATTGATAAAACAGGAAGAGATGTTATTCCTTTGAAATATGATTATGTCGATGGTTTTTCCAAAGGCACTACAAAAGTCAAACTCGACAATGAAGAATTTTACATCGACAAGCAAGGCAATAAAATAAAATAATCATGCAAACCAAAACAATCCTCCGCAAGCTCCAGCGCCGCCTCGACAACGTGCTGCGTTCGACGGCGAGGCAGGTCGTCGGCCTGACCTGTTTCACTGTCATTGTCTTTTTTGTATTATGGGCGGGCGCGCTGCTGTTCAGCCGGCTGCACGTTACGGAATGGGTCTTTGCCTTCCTGAATCCGGGCAGCACGTTTTCCGACAAAGCCACGGATATGGAAAAAGTCTGGGCCTTGCTCGTCGGACTGGCCGGGATGATTCTGCTCGGCGGACTGCTGATTTCCATTTTTAACAATATCCTGCAAAGCCGTATCGAAAAGGTAAAAAACGGACAGGTGCATTACGTTTTCAACGATCACGTCCTGATCGTCGGCTACGACCGCATGGCCATCAGCCTGATCCGGCAGATCGCGGAAAACCCGAAATACAGCGGTTGCGAAATCGTGCTGCAGACGGTCTGTAAAGTGCCGGATGTACGTCATGAACTGTTTTCGAACCTCCCCGTCCGGATTGAAAAACGTGTAACTATTGTGAGCGGCAACCGCAATTCCGGCGAAGATCTGGAAAAACTGCAGCCCGAACGCTGCCGCGAGATCATCCTGCTGGGCGAGAACGACGAGTATGACCACGATTCGCTGAACATCAAATGCCTGGAAGTGATTGCCGGGATTCTGAAAAACAAAAAGACTCAGGTGCGCTGTCATGTGCTGTTTGAATATCAGTCTGCATACGCCGTATTTCAGCAGCAGGATTTGCTGGATATTGATTTCACACCGTTCAATTTTTACGAAAGCTGGGCGCAGAAAGTCTTTGTGGACGGCAAATTTGTCATTCCGGGCAAAGACAGGAACGTGCAGGAGATTGTTTATCCGTATTTAGACCGCGAGCCGGTTACGGCCGGTTCCCCGAAACATGTTCACCTGGTTATTATTGGCATGTCGCGAATGGGCGTTGCCATGGGGATTCAGGCTGCCCACCTTTGTCATTTCCCCAATTTCGTTACCCAAAACATCAAAACGCGCATCACCTTTATCGACGATAACGCCGACCGTGAAATGAATTTTCTGGAGGGACGCTTCCGTCACCTGTTCGGCGAGGTGGATTATTATTATCAGGATGTGAATACAGGCGAAAAATGGGACAATACCGCTACAAAAAAGAAATTTACCGACATCTGTTTTGAATTTGTTAAGGGACGTGTAGAGCAGGCTGCTGTTCAGGATAAACTGGCGGAATGGTCGGACAAAGGGAAAAATCCGGACAAGCTGCTCACGGTTGCCGTTTGTTTCCACTCGTCGCCTGCCGCTATTGCAACGGGTCTGTACCTTCCCGATGAAGTCTACACGAACGGAATCCCGGTATTTATCCGTCAGGAAACCTCGTACTGCACACTGTCGCTGCTGTCGCAAACAAAGGAAGACGGCTATCGCAAATACCGGCACGTGAAACCGTTCGGAATGCTTGACCACGCCTACGATTTGAACAGGGCCGACGATTTGCTGCCGATGATGGTAAAATATGTATATGACAATACCACAAGCGACGCCGGAATGACGGTTGATGAATTTGACCCGGATATAATCAGGGAAAACTGGAAAGACTGGACAAAAAATAAGGAAACAGGCGAGCAGTACCGCAATATCACAGCCTTGAAACTGTCCAACATCTACAATGCCAACATGTCAGAGATTAAACAGCGCTCGCTGGGCATCCGGCCGGGAGAAGAACTGAGCGACGGACAGGTGAATCTGCTGGCGCGCGTGGAACACAACCGCTGGAACATCGAAAAACTGCTGATGGGCTACCGCGCCTGTACCCCCGAAGATGAGGAAAACATACGCAACAAAGTCCGGTCAAAAGGGTTCTATAAGGAACGCTTTGTGCACCCCGATATCAAATCCTATCAGGCATTATCGAAAGACGATAAGGGGATTCAGGCCGGCACGTACGACGTCAACATATCAAGAGCGCTGCCTTTCATGCTAAGCGAATACAAAAAATCAAAAACAAATAACAGACAAAATGAAAACCTATAACCCGCAACCCGTCGACACATCGGGCATCGAACTGTCGCCCGCCCTGCTGGAACTCACCGAACGTATCGCCGCCAACGTCCACGAAGTATGGTCGGCAGGACGCATCGCCAACGGCTGGCAGTACGGCGCCACCCGCGACGACGCCCGCAAACTCCACCCCTGCCTCGTCCCCTACGACGAACTTTCCGAAAGCGAAAAAGAATATGACCGGAACACGGCTATGGAAACGCTGAAAGTAATCCAAACGCTGGGATTCGAGGTGAAAAGAAAGATTTAATCAACCGGTAATTATAAAAGTATGAACAGCGAACGAATCATCAAAGTATTTATGGCGTCGTCCGACGAACTGACGGATGACCGCAATAATTTCGGTGATTTCGCCCGTGACTTGGATGAATTGTACGAAAAACGTGGTGGTGGCAGAATCAAACTGCTTCGATGGGAAGGTTTTAATGCTTTTCCAGATCACAGGCCAAAACAGAAAGAATACAATGACAAGGTGTGTGAAAGTGATATTTTCTTTGCGTTGTTTCACAGAAAGGCAGGGGAATATACGATAGAAGAATTTGAAACGGCGCGTACACATTTCAAGGCACATGAGCGTCCTCTTATTCTGGTTTTCATAAAAGAACTGAGGGATGGGGAAAAGGAAGAAAACAGTTTGACGGTTTTCAAAAAGCAACTGTACGGCGAATTTGGATTTTGGCTCAACTATTCCAATATGGATGAGATGAAATTGAAATTCCTGTTGCAGCTGATGAACGTTGAACACATCCTGAAACTGGAAATAAAGGATTCAGCCATAGAATTTGAAGGCGTACGGATGGTACAACTGAAAAACATTTCTTTTGCCGCCAATAACGAAACATTCCGGAAGTTATCAGCCCGAAAGGAAATATTGACCGAAAGGGTAGCCTGCTACCGTGCTAAAGCGGTCAAAAAAACCGACTATGTGGAAGAACCGGAGGATGCCATCAAGGAACTGGACGAAGTAAGCAAGGAGCTGGAACAGCACGAGCATTTTCTCCTCGAACTGGCCAAAAGTTTTGCGCAGCAGGCGGGCAAAGCCTGTTCGGATCGCATGATGCGGGCAAATGAACTGTTCGAGCAGGGCAAGGCGTCCGAAGCCAACGGCATTCTGAAGATCGAAGACCTGAACCGCGACATCACAGCCAACCTGCGCCGCTGGGAGCAGGACAAAGCACGCGTGGAAGAAGACCGCAAAACGCTTTTGCTGAACATCGACGAATGCCTGCTAAAGACCAAAACGGCTATGGCCGACAGCGCGCTGTCCCTCCCCGACCGCTTCCGGCAAGCCTGCGAAGCATACGACAAAGCGCTCGAACTGCAACGAAAATTGGAAGTTCCACCGGAAAAGCTGGCCAAAACATTATTTGATTATGTGTATTTGCTGAATGAGTTTAAACATTACAGGGAAATGCTTCCCCTATATACCGAAGTATTGGAAATCCGTGCAGACAATCCCGATGCATATCTGCCGGATATGACCCTGATGCTAAACAATCTGGTGCTTCGGCACAAAGATATCAATCAATACGGACAAACCGAAACGGAATATGCCGAAGCATTAGATATCTATCGTATTTTGGCATCCACCGATCCCGATGCGTATCGGCCGTATTTGGCCACGACGCTGAATAATCTGGCGAATCTGCATCAAACCATCCATCAATACAGTCAAGCCGAAACGGAATACGCCGAAGCATTGGAGATCCGCAGAGCTTTGGCGTCCACCAATCCCGACGCGTACCTGCCGGATGTGGCCCAGGCATTGAATAATCTGGCAGTACTGCATCAAACCATCAATCAATACAGACGAGCCGAAACGGAATATGCCGAAGCGTTGAAAATCCGCAGAGCTATGGCGTCCGTCAATCCCGATGCGTATGTAGCCCTGACGCTGAATAATCTGGCGAATCTGCATCAAGCCATCAATCAATACAGTCAAGCCGAAACGGAATATACCGAAGCATTGGAGATCCGTAGAGCTTTGGCGGCCACCAATCCCATTGCGTATCAGCCGTATTTGGCCACGACGCTGAATAATCTGGCACATCTGCACAGTGATATCAAACAATACAGTCAAGCTGAAACGGAATATGCCGAAGCATTGGATATCTATCGTACTTTTGCGATCTATCATGCTTTGGCATCCACCAATTCCAATGCGTACAGGCCGTATGTGGCCGATACGCTGCATAATCTGGCGAATCTGCACTATGATATCAATCAGTACAGGCAAGCCGAAACGGAATATGCCGAAGCATTGAAAATCCGTAGAGATTTGGCGTCTTCCAATCCCGATGTATATCTGCCGTATGTGGCCCGGACGCTGCATAATCTGGCGAATCTGCATAAAGCCATCAAACAATACAGACGAGCCGAAACGGAATATGCCGAAGCGTTGAAAATCCATAGAGATTTGGCGACCACCAATCCTCAGATATATGATATCGAATCATGCCGAACTGCCTTCTCTTACGGAAAGATGCTGATCGAATCAAAACTGAATCCCGAAAAAGGCCGTCAGTTGTTAAAGGAGGCCCTTCAAATCGCACAAAGTATCCAGCATCCCGAGGCGCAGCAATTTATTAACCTCATAGAAAAACTGTTGACAAACAATTAAAATCATAATCATATGAGCAGCGAACGAATCATCAAAGCATTTATGGCATCGTCCGACGAACTGGAGGGCGACCGCGCCGTTTTTGGCAACCTCGTGCGCCGACTGAACGACCTGTACAAAAAACGCGGCATTTATATCGAACTGTTGACGGGTGACTGATTGAGACGGGAATTTGTGTAGAGACGCGATGCATCGCGTCTCTACAATCCGGCAAGACAGCAGCATAACTATTCCGCGCGAATGGTATGGACAGCCGATGGAAGTCATAGCCTTTCCGCTTATTGATACAAATGACGGCTTGCCGCCACAAAATTCCGTTATGCAAAACAGACGGGAAAAACGGGAAAAATTGCTTGACAGATACTTGACGGATTTGTCCGGTTTCAAATTTAATCGTGATAATGATTAATTAATTATTACCTTTGCAGGCAAGTAAAATATATAAAGATATGAGCAGACGTCGATTTTTTAATACTACAGGGCCGTGTAATCCGGAAGACCATTACATGCTTCCGCCCGAAGACCGCTTAGTCGGTTCCCAGTTACACCGTTATATAAAGGATAAGCTGTACTGGGTGCTTCATGCGCCGCGACAAACGGGTAAAACAACTTTCCTGCAAAACTGGGCGCGCGAAATCAATACAGGCGAAGAAGCCGTCGCCTGTTATGTAAGCGTCGAAAGATGCGACCGGATTTCGGAGGCGGAAAAGGCAATGCCCGCAATCTGTGACGCCATTCGCAAGTATGCCGGAGACGGGGGATTGCCTGTTCCTGTTTGTGACGATCAAAGCCATTTTTCCATGCTGGACAATATTCTCCGTAACTGGTCGCAATTAGTAGCTCCCAAGCCACTGATCGTTTTATTCGACGAAGTGGATGTACTTGTTGATGAAACCATGGTCAGCTTTTTACGGCAGTTGCGCGGGGGATTTGCCACCCGGGGAATTGGAACGTTTCCGACATCCATCGCATTAGTCGGCATGCGCGATTTGAAGGATTACATTATCAGAGCCAAAGACGGCAAACCTGTCAATCCGGGTTCGCCGTTCAATATTAAAGCCGATTCGGCTGTGCTGTCCAATTTTTCCGGGGATGATGTAGTCAAACTGTTTGCCCAGCGAACGGAAGAAACCGGACAGCAAATTACCCGGGAAGCGCTTGACTACGTTTACGACCAGTCGAAAGGGCAGCCCTGGATTGTCAATTCCCTGTTTATGCGTGCAACCCTCCGTATTCTGGATGACGAAAGTATGGAAACCGTCACTTTGGAGCATGTCCGGCAAGCACGGGAACAGATGATCGAAGCGCGTGAAACACATCTGGATGCCCTGGGAGAGCGCCTCCGTGATCCGCGGGTGAAGGCCGTTATCCAGACCATCATCACCGGAAGCAGCAATCCACTGGGACGGAGGGATCCCGATGTGGAACTGACGATGGATCTGGGACTGGTAGACTGGAATACACAGACAGGATTTACCGTTGCCAATCCCGTATATGAGGAAATACTTACCCGTTATCTCAATTCGGCCTATCACGATTCGTTACCGCCGCCCTCATCGTGGCAGTGGCAAAAGCCCGACGGCGAACTGGACATGGACAGTCTGCTGCATGAATTTCAAAAATTCTGGCGCCGCCATTCGGAAATATGGGAAGAGAAAGCCGACTATACCGAAGCGTTCCCGCATCTTTTGCTGACGGCATTCCTTCAACGGGTGACCAACGGCAGCGGACATGTCGACCGGGAATTTGCCGCCGGTCGGGGACGCATGGATCTGGCCGTAGAGTATGCCGGGAAATGCTATATCATCGAAGTGAAACTCATTTATTCCTACGACACACCCGCCGCAGTAAGAGCGGAAGGCCTGACGCAGATTCAGGAATACCGGGACAAGATAGACGCGTCGGCTCCGGCTTATCTGGTGATTTTCGACCGCCGTCCCAAAGCCAGGGAACTGCCGTGGGACGAAAAGATTTCATGGACGGTCGATGAAGAAAGCGGAGTGACCGTTTTGGGATGTTGATATGAAGTTATATTCTGACATAGAGCGTCTAAGAAGTTACTCGACCATTTTTTCGAGTAATGTTTTTTTACGCCTTATTGAACAGAGTGATTTCAATTTCATCGACAAAAAAATAGAACGATTTGATATTGATAAGTTCAAAAATAAAGAAAAAACGTATAGTCAATATTTGAAATACGTATATAAATCATTATGCAACGAATATAGATGTGAGTATGTTTATAAGAATCAAATAATAAACGACTTGCTATTAAAGAAATATAAATTAAGCAGTACGATAGCTATTAATGAATTTCGTGTTGGAAATTCAATAGTTGATATTGCCATGTTTAATGGAGTCAGTCGGGCATTTGAAATAAAAACAGAGCTTGATTCCGACAAAAGGCTAAATAATCAACTATTGGATTACGAAAAACTTTTTGATGAATGTTATATCGTAACCCATGAGTCTTTAGTTGATAAATATTTGAATCAAAAAGACAATATAGGGATAATTGTTTTATACAAAGAAAAGAATTGCCTGAAATTAGAAGAAATCAGGTCTGCCAAAAAAAATAACACGATAGACTGTGAAACGCTAATCAGGTGCTTGCGGACTGCTGAATATAAAAATATCATTGAGAACTTTTATGGAGAAATACCGGATGTCAGTAGCTTCAAAATGTTTGATACATGCCTGTTGATGATGAAACGCATTCCGGCGGATGCACTTCATACTCTTATGATGACAGAGTTTAAGAAAAGAAAAATTGATAAAAATGTAATCTCATCAAGCCCTAAAGTGTTAAAGCATATCTGTTTGAGTTTGAATATGAATTTTAACGCATACTCTATTCTTAATCAACGGTTAAATCAATATATCATCTAAACGTATGTACTACCCCTATTTAAGAGCAAAACAGTTTGAACTGTTGGCAGTAAGAGAATTTGCAAGCCTGTTGGAAAATGACGACAGAAAGATTTTTCCAATAATAGAGCCTGTTAAAGAGACATTTTCAAGCCTCAACAAGGCAATAAAAATTCTTGTGGAGAAAAAATTTCCTTTCGCTCTGATTATTAATCCACAAGCAGGCGGAATTGTGGGCAAGACCGCATTGATTGAAGATAATATTCCGGAAGATATAAAAGGAAGTGATTTTTTCTATCCTGCCTGTATTGTACACGCAGCCACATCTTGCAGCGCCATACAAAATCACATTGCGGAAAAAGGATACCGAAATGTAATGTTGATTCTTAGTAACGTTGGAGATATAGATAATCGGGATTTTATAAATCTGTACTCCAATGCTAATATCCGAATAATCGTAATAGAACAGGAAAACAGGACGCTTAAAAGAAGACTGCTCAATTCAGGCAAATCAGTCGTTTTGTTAAAGGATAATTTTAACACTCAAAAACGGAACAGCGACTACCTGAATCAATGCGATGAACTTTTCACCGAAGAACATTCATTCTATGAAGATGACGGTTATTCCGGCTTCTCTGATTATACCACAATCGGGAAAGATTTTTCAGAAGGGGGAAGACTTCCGTATGCTGTCGCAATTCACCTGACTTATAAAAAGAATCAGGAACAGGTTTGGATCAGGCATTTTGTGTCGGACACAAATGACGATAACTCTAATATTCAGGGAAAGTTCGGAGAAGCTGCCGAAAAAGCCATCCGGTTTTTAGATGAACAAAATATGCGTTATCGGGCATGTGAAGAACTGAGAAGATATTATAACACAGAAACATATCCGGGACTTGGGATGATAAAGAAAATATCTATAAAAAATCATTTGGAGTTAATGAACGATCTATTAACTTAATTCCCGTATCGAAGATGAAAGTATGTCCCCGCTGTTTTAACGACCAGGAAATTGCCCAATTCATAATAACCAACTCCAAAGAGAAAGGCAAGTGTGAATATTGCTCTTCCGATTCGGATTTATTGGATATAGACGAACTGGCTGATTTTTTTGCCTCTCTATTTTCAATCTATAAGGAAACAACTGATGGTATGCCATTAATACAGCTTGTTCAAAAGGATTGGAACCTTTTTCCTCATGAGCAGGTTAAATTGGAACAACTTCTTACAGATATATTGATTTCTATAAGCTCCCCTTTTTCAATCTTTTCCAAAATAGCCTATACAGATGAGATTGAAGAAAATGTAGCGTTTTGGAATACACTTAAATACGAACTCAAAAGTAAAAGACGATTTCTGACGGATACGGAACAAATCATAGATTATGGCTGGGATACTTTCTTTAATGTGTTTTCAACTTTTGACAGTTCCGTAAATTTATTCAGGGCAAGAATCCATTATAACGAGGAGCAGGAAAAACCTTTTCTCTCAAATGCGATGGGATGCCCTAAAACAGCTTATTCGGAAGGACGGGCAAATCCTAAAGGAATACCGTATTTATATCTATGCAAGGATATTGAAACAACATTTTATGAGACAAGGGCGTCCTATTTGGACTATATCAGTGTCGGACTGTTTAATGTAGTCAAACCTGATGTTTTGAAAATAGTAGATTTTACAAAGCACCTGAGTCCTTTTAATAATGCAACCGATATCATTGAATTTTCCAAAGGAAAAATACTCAGGGATATTATCAGTAAAGACCTGTCCAAGCCTCTACATCGGTTTGATTCGGAACTGGAATATATTCCAACCCAATTCATCTGTGAGTTTATCCGTTATTTTTATGATGTTGACGGGATACAATTTTTCAGCTCGTTAAAAAAAGAAGGAGTAAACGTTGTCCTTTTCAGTGAAGATAAAATTACCTGTAACACTGTTGAGTTGCACCAAATTTCAAAAATAAATATCAACTCTTCGAGTATTCCTCTTTGAAAAATAAAACCCTGATTTACGGTTTTGTAAATCAGGATTCTCAACTAATAACAAGCATTATTCAACCATCTCAACCTGATAAATGATGTATGCGCACAAAAAAACCGGTAAAATCAAACATTGATTTTTACCGGTTTTTTTGTACTGTAGGGGCAAGGCATGCCTTGCCCCTACACATCCTACCGGACAACCACCGTCTTGCAGCGGAAGGCGCCGCCATCGGTGACGATGTAGATGCCCGGCGGGACGGACAGGCGCGTCGTGCCCGGCGGGACGGTCGTCTGGCGGACGAGGATGCCGGCGAGGTTATAGACGTGCACGGTGGCTGCGTCG
>JAISCL010000126.1 GCA_031265585.1 Tannerella sp.
GGTTCCGCCGTCATGGAAGATTACGGGAATGTCCGGATTGACATTCCGGCATCCGTTACCCCGCAAACGTACACAGCCGTGATTTACCCGTATGTGGACGTCGTATTCTATGGACAGGAAAACATCATGCAAACGTTTGTGCCGGACATATATATTGAAGTGGATGGACAGACCGTAAAAACGGACATATTCGGTCTTGCCGCGTTCAGGCTGTCACAGGGTTCTTACACAGTCAAAGCGCGGTATAATAATGTGACTGTTTATGAAAGCAGTAACTTTGGCGTCGGTACCGGCAACATCAGGTTTAAGATTCCCGTAGATGTTCCTTTAGCTGATTTGTATCCGGAAGAAGACGGATCCATACAGATGTATGTGTACGGATGGCAGGGCATGCAAACTAAATCAATAGCAATAACAGGCACCGACACGAATTATTCAATTGACTGGGGAGATGGAAATGTTACGCCGGCTTCCGGCATAGGCCCTGTGACTTACTCGCATGATTATTCAGCCTGACCCTACGGAACGTTCCTGATCCGGATCACCAGTCCCGATAATATTACCTCTTGCGGTTATCCGGGTGGCATGTACGGATTTATGTCTGTCGGAACATCCGGATTCGACTGTACACAGACCAAATTTAACAGTCAAACCTATTTAAGAATCGCAGGAAGAGATATCTTTAAGGTTGCGCGCGAACGTGGCGACGCTGTCTCCCTGATTTCATGCTTCCAGGGCTGTAGCAGTTTGCAGGAATTGCCTGAAGGCATTTTCGATGGCCTTGATATAAGGGACGCAAGCGCCTTGCTCTCCAATGTACCTTTACAAAGTCTCCCGGTAGGTCTTCTGAAAGATGCGCCAAATCTGACAAACCTGTACGGCGCTTTTTACGGGTTGAAAGTCGAAGAATATCCTGACGATATGTTTTCGGACACTTCAAAAGTCACATCATTTGTAACTGCGTTCAGAAATAACACGAATCTGAAAAAACTTCCGGCGCTGAAGGGTTTGAACGCTGCAACAACAGTCGAAGGCATGTTCTATGGCTGTCCGAATCTGGAAACCGTTCCCGACGGGTATTTTTACACGGCGATCAATATACTCAATGCGGATAATCTGTTTTATGGTTGCACAAAACTGGCCGTATCAGACCCTGAAATGCTTAAAAATTCCACGCTGATGACCCGCATGATTTCCGGACTGTATCAAACGGCTACTGCAAATGCAGAGGTTATCAGGATGCTGGAAAACAAGCCCGCATTAAGTTTATTCGAACAATTCATGCACAGTACTTTGATCGTAGACATGCCGGCAGAATATCTGGAAAATATTCAGACAGCAGGCTGGAGTTCCGTAACGGCAAGAAATTTTATCTCTAACTGTCCGAATTTGCGGACCGCTGTGATCCCTGAAAATTTCCTGTATATAGGTTCCCGCACGTTCTATAATCTGACCTCCTGTGAGTGGATAGCGTTTAAAGCCACGACACCGCCTTCCGCCGATGTGGATATTATCAGTCAGGATGTCCCGGTCGTCTATGTCCCTGACGCGGCAGTCGACACCTACAAAGCCGCGACCGGCTTTGCAGGGTATATAACTGCCGGTGGCACGATAAAAGGAATCAGCGAAAAACCTCAATAATTAAATAAACAGAATATGAAAACAGTATTTTACAACAGCAAAATCGCCGAATTTTTTACGCCGCTGACCGGCTTTTATACCATCATGCTTTTCGGATTCGTTTTTACCGAAAAAAACTCCCTGAGCATGACGGTACGCTCGCACGAAAACATTCATCAAAAGCAATATGCGGAATGTCTCGGCGCCGGCCTCTGCATCGCGTTCCTGTGTACCGTTATCTTTAATATCCTGTGGATATGGATATTCCCGTTCACAGGATATTACATCCTTTACCTCATTGAATACCTGGTACATCTAATCCGGCTACGGAACGGGACAAAAGCTTACTGTGCCATCTCATTCGAACGCGAAGCATACGACCTGATGGGAGAGTGCAGTAAGTCCCCGGCGCTTCGCCGTTCCCGCAAATCCTTCGGCTGGCTTAATTACTTCACATCACAAAACGATCAAACACCTTAATAGAAAGCCGGATAAAAGTCCGGCTTTCATATTGAAGGAAAGTTATGTTTTATCATATTTGACCGCTGTCCAATCCGTTTTTTCAGGTACATCTCAGTCGTAGTAATATCCCGATGCCGCAGGTAACGCTGTATTTCATATATGCTCGCGCCCTGTATGGCCAGTTCCTGCGCCCCGGAATGTTTCCAGCTGTACAGTTTAACGTCGTTCGGAAGATTTAGTTTTTTTCTGAACCTGGTATGCCGGTTTTTCATATTATTTTTCCCCAGGGGAACATCTCCCGGCTCTCCGAGTTTTCCAAAGACATACAATTCCTGGTTATACTTATGCAGTTGCCACTTGTTCATAATCATATCGAACAACTGATCAGGAATATCAATCGCAGATGTCCTGCCATTCTTTGAATTGTCACAATGAATAATGATTGCTTTCGAAGAATAGCTAATCTGCTTTAGTTTCATCAATCTTAACTCATATCCGGGCCGGATGGCCATGTAATAAATGAAACAGATAAACATCCAAAGCTGCGGATCATTAGGTTCTATTTCTTTTCTCAACAGCCTGCGCATATAGTCGGGTATGGCAGCCGGAGATTCATCTTTCACTTTGCCCAGTTTTGGAATATCGCAGACAGGATTTTCTTGAATAACCTTTTTTGTTTTCAGGTATTCAAAGAAATTATGCAGTAGCTCTTCATATTTACGTATTGTGATCCTCGACAATCCTTTTGCCGCGAGATTCCTTAAAAAATCGGTAATTATTTCCTGAGTATAGTAAGTAGCAGGTTTATTTGTAATACTTTTTTCTTCGGCATATAAATAAAAGAGTCGAAGTTGCGACGTGTAAGATCTTATGCTGTTCACATTTATTTCCAGGCTTTTAATTCGTAAAAACTCGGACAGATACATCTTGATATGTCCGGCAGGCGCCGTTCTTTTTTTCGAGAAAGCAGCCTGTCCGTCATAAAGCAGCAAATCTTCATATTCTGAAAACTTCTGATATGAAACACTGCCGGCTTAAATCTGCCTGGTATAGTATTCAATTACCTTTTGCGCTTCCGCAAATCTCTCCTCATATGTCGATATTGATTTATTCCATCATAATGCCGAACACGTTCCATTTCTCCGGATTGTGGATTTCTTATCGAATATTCAACATACCACATTTTCGATAAATCTCCGCCACAATTATTCAGATGTGGCATAACAAATTCTTTCTTTCTTCGTGCCATAATTTTTTTGTTTTTTTGCTGCGACACTAAAAACAAATAAAGCACTTTAACTGTCTATTTTCGTCTATCCCAGTTTTACATAGACATTTATTTTTCGTAATCAACTGATTTGTAGCAATCCATCAGTTTTTGTCGGGATGACAGGATTTGAACCTGCGACCACACGCCCCCCAGACGCGTACTCTACCGGGCTGAGCTACATCCCGTTTGTTTTTTTGCGATGCAAAAGTACATATTTTTTTTAGATTTCCAAACGTGAGGAATAAAAACAGCGATTCAGCAATTAAAAATTCCTTTGTATTATTTCCATTGCTTAAGCTTGGATGCAAGCTCTCCCTGTATCGGTCAGTTTATAACTGCCCGACAATTAAAAGTCCTCTCATG
>JAISCL010000129.1 GCA_031265585.1 Tannerella sp.
ACGGCAACGACAATGCAGGGGCGAACCTGCGTGTTCGCCCTATCCTGCGTGTTCGCCCCATTATGTATTCGCCCTGTGTATTCGCCCTGCATAACAAATTTACACCGCGTATGGTATATACCGGTGATTACCCGTATAAATAAGGTATCTGCCGGACTATTTTTTATCAACCAATATAATTTTAAGATGAAAGTATTGAAAGCCTTAAAAAGCATCGGACTGCCGGCCACGGCAGTTGGAAAAATGAGACGGATAGCGGCAGGAGGACTGTTTGCGTGCCTGCTGAGCGTCGCTCTGCCTGCGTGCGGGGGAAGCGAAGAACCGGAGCCGGAACCGAAACCGGTTGTACCCGATGAACCGGAAAAACCGGTGGTGTACGACAACTACATTGAATTCAAATTCAAGGGCAAAGATTATCAAATTGCCAATGATGAAAACTGTATCTTTTCGAGGCGTTCGGACAGTTATTATCTCGTTTCCGGATCGACCGCGTCTGTCCGGCAGGCGTTTACCATGAACATGGAGGTGAAAATAGCGCAGGGCGGCTCGTACGACATTTATGCCTCGTCCCTTTATGTGTCATCTACCATTCACCTCCTCTTTACGGCAGGAGAAGGCCTGGTGGAAGAAAGTTTTTCGACTGACGACATGTCAAAGGTGGACGTCATCGGCAAACTCTCGATTACGGAACTGTCGGACAGTCGACTGTCCGGCACATTCTCCTGCAGGACAACAACCGGAGAAATCACGGACGGCAAATTCTCGGTCAAAGCGAAAGAATATGAATGAATTATTAATTATGAGTAAGATGAAAACGAAATTGTTTTTACTTTCCGTTTTATTCCTGTTTGCCTGTTGGTCGGAAGCGGAAAACGTACCGGTGGACAGAGCGCTGCGGGCAGCGGAACAGTATTACGGACAAATGGGAAACGTATCGCTGCGCAGTAGCGGGGACAGCAGGATGACACTGGCTTATACGGCAAAACCGGAAGGCATGACGTTGCGTTCGTCGGCGGGTGTGGAGGCATATTTTTATGTGTTTAACCTTGCCGACAGCGGCGGGTTCATCATCGTTTCGGGCAACGACCGCGCTTATCCCGTGCTGGGATATTCGTTCAAGGGTTCTTTTGATGTAAAAAATGCGCCTCCCGTTTTCATGGAGTGGCTGCAAGGATATCAAAATGAAATATCGACTGTACGGCAAAACCATCCCGAATTTCCGGTCGACCCCGCCTGGGCGGAACTGGAAAAGGGTACGCTACTGAGGAATATTTCGCTGCGCAGGGCGGTCGGGCCGCTCGGAACGGCGGAATGGAATCAGGGTGATCCCTACAACCTGCAATGTCCCCTGCTGGGCAGCACCCGGACGGTAACCGGCTGTACGGCGACGGCCATGGCGATCGTCATGAAATATCATGCAGACCACGGTTTCCGGTCCACGGGAACCGGCAGCCATTCCTACACGTGGGACGGGAAAACGCTATCGGCAAATTTCGGTTCTTTTGACTGGGCGAACATGCCGGATACGACTGCCGGTTATACGAATGATACACAGAAAAATGCCGTGGCCAAACTGATGTATCACTGTGGCGTAAGCATAGAAGCAAATTACGGTACAGGCAGTGGCGGCGGTACGAGTGCAGCCCTTTATGATGTGGAAACAGCGCTTGTCAATCATTTCGGATATGACGCAAGTATGGAACATCTTTGGAGATCAGGATTTTCGGATGATGAATGGAAATCTCTGCTCAAAACCGAACTGGATAACAATCGTCCGGTTCCTTATGCCGGCTGGGGGGGCAAGGGTGCACACGCATTTGTCTGCGAAGGCTATACGGACTATGACGAATACAGCATGAACTGGGGATGGGGCGGATATGCCAACGGCAATTTCAGGTTGTCGGCCCTGAACGCAGGCGGTTATTCCTTCAACTCGGAACAGGCGATGATTATTGGCCTCAAGAAAGCGGAAAGCAATTCCGGCGACCTTTCACCGTTGCGGTTGATCACCTCCTACATGAATAACGTCCTGAACGGAATGAGCAAAGACGTTGAAAATGTACGGCAAAATCAGGGATTTACGGTAAATACCGGTTTGATACACAATAATTCCTACACCAAATTCAAAGGCCACATCGGAGTGGCTCTGTTCGACGGAGCAGGCGGATTGAAGGCTGTGCTGAGCAGTACGGGTACGGAGGTAAATCCGGGTTACGGCACTACCAGGGCCTTCTATTGTACGATCTCTCAACCCATAGACAGCAGGGACATATTGCGGATCGTATCATCCGTAGACGGCGGAAAGACATGGAGAGTCGTCAAAGGGACAAAGGGTGTTACAGACTTCCTGCCCGTCATCTCGCAGGTAGCCGTTACGGGCGTATCGCTAAGCGCTTCGAACCGGTCGCTGACAGTGGGCGACGCCTTCCGGTTGACCGCCACGATCAATCCCTCGAATGCAACCAATCAAACGGTAATCTGGACATCAAGCAATTCGACGGTTGCCGAAGTAGATGCTTCCGGTCTGGTAACGGCCAAAGCTGTCGGCAGGACGACCATTACGGTAACGACGGCGGACGGAAATAAAACGGCCACATGCACCGTTGATGTAACGGCTGCGAATGTTCCCGTCACGGGCGTATCGCTGAACGCTTCGAGCCGGTCGCTGACGGTGGGCGGTACCTTCCAGCTGACAGCCACGATAGCGCCGGCCAGCGCGACGAATAAAGCGGTATCGTGGTCGTCGAGCAACGGGAACGTGGCAAGCGTCAGCACATCCGGTCTGGTAACGGCTAAAGCTGCCGGCATGGCGACAATAACGGTAACAACGGTGGACGGAAATAAAACGGCCACCTGCGCAATATCCGTAACACCGGCAACTGTTTCTGTCACAGGCGTATCGCTGAACGCTTCGAGCCGCTCGCTGACAGTAGGCGATGTCTTCCAACTGACAGCCACGATAGCGCCGGCCAGCGCGACGAATAAAGCGGTATCGTGGTCGTCGAGCAACGGGAACGTGGCAAGCGTCAGCACGTCCGGTCTGGTAACGGCTAAAGCCATCGGCAGGGCGACCATCACGGTGACGACAGCGGACGGAAATAAAACAGCCACATGCATCGTTGATGTAACGGCTGCGACGGTTGCCGTCACCGGCGTATCCCTGGATGTATCTACCCGTTCACTGACAACAGGACAAACGTTCCAATTAACGGCTACGGTCAGTCCGGCAAATGCGACCAATCAGGCGGTGACCTGGTCATCAAGCAATTCGACGGTTGCCGAAGTGGATGCTTCCGGTTTGGTGACAGCCGGATCCGCCGGGACAGCGACAATTACCGTGAAAACAGTAGACGGTAACAGGATGGCGACCTGTACGGTGACGGTAACGAATGCTACGGTTGCCGTGACCGGCGTATCCCTGGATGTATCTACCCGTTCGCTGACGACAGGGCAAACGTTCCGGTTGACGGCTACGGTCAGTCCGGCGGATGCGACCAATCAGGCGGTGACCTGGTCATCGAGCAATTCGACGGTTGCAGGGGTGGATGCTTCCGGTTTGGTAACAGCCGGATCCGCCGGGACAGCGACCATTATGGTGAAAACAGTGGACGGTAACAGGACGGCGACCTGTACGGTAACGGTAACAAATGCCACGGTTGCCGTGACCGGCATATCGTTAAATATTACCGAACAGAATTTGCCGGTTGGACAAACCGTGCAACTGACGGCAACGGTCACGCCATCCAATGCGGCGAATAAGAATGTAACCTGGTCGTCGAGCAATACGGCTGCAGCAAGCGTCACTCCGTCGGGATTGGTAAAAGCCAATGCCACAGGGACGGCAACCATTACGGTAACAACGATTGACGGCGGACTGACGGCAACCTGCGAAGTGACGGCAAGCAGTTCGTGTCAAAGTCCGATAAAGGGTGGATATACAGGTTCGTTGACATGGATACTCTGTGCAAGCGGTACGCTGACCCTTACCGGCGCGGGAGACATACCGAATTATTACACCGCTTTAAGCCATCCCTGGTATCAATACCGTTATTATTTTTCCATTGTAGAGATGAATGAAGGTATAACCCGTATCGGAGATCGCGCCTTTGCCGATTGCCAAAGCATAGCCACGATTGCCATTCCCCGAAGTGTCAAAAGCATCGGGACAAACGCCTTCTTTTACTGTCTGGGCATTACCGGCCTTGAAATTCCCGGTAGCGTAACATCCATTGCGAGCCATGCATTCAACAGCTGTTTAAATCTTGCTTCCGTTACGGTTTCATGGGCTACGCCGCTAAATGTTCCCGCCGACATATTTTACGGAGTTACGCTTAAGAAAGTCGTCCTGCATGTACCTGCCGGCACAAAAGCACGTTACGAAGCGACCCCGGTTTGGAAAGATTTCGGAACAGTCATAGAAGACGTTACATTGACGAGCATGGAAGGAAACAGCATGAATATTGCCGTCCCGGAAGAAACGGCAAACTCCGATATTCAGGCGTATGTGTCTAACAACCGCCTGTATGTAAACAGTCCGTCAACAGAGCAAATCGGCGTTTATTCACTTGGCGGCTCAATGCTGTACAGTGTGCGGAAAGATGCAGGCGCGACGGCATTCGACGTCCGTCATTTGCCGAAAGGCGTATATATCGTCAAAGGCAGTAGCGGTTGGACAAGAAAAGTCGCCAAATTTTTTTATTAACCAATACAGTTTAAAATGAAAGTATTGAAAGTATTAAAAACAATCGGACTGCCTGTTGCGACGGTCGGGAAAATGAAACGAATGGCGACAAGAGGACTGTCTATATGTCTGGTGAGTGTTACCGGCAACCCTGTAGAGACGCGATGCATCGCGTCTCTACATTTCAAACCGCACAAATTAAAAACGGAATGATTCAGGACGATTGATGGAAATGCTTTTGCAAAAATTCAAATTAAACAAAATGGAAACGATGGGAATTAAATCTATGGAAACGAATGTGCTCTGGTATCGAACGACAAATGCCGTTTTTACAGGCGCTTTAATGTATGCGATTGCGGGAGGCTTACTGATGCTTGCTCAAGCAATTGTATACGTGAACAGTTACACCCCGTTCGGTGAACTCAATGTGCTGAGCGAATACCTGCTGGATAACAGCAACTTTTTTACAATCGTAATTATAGCGGGGTATGCTCTTTACATGAGGAACTTAACAGGGTTTGCCAAAGTTTTGAACGGCGAAGACGGCAAATCTGCAAGGCTAACCGGTATCGGAGCGATTGTGGCAATCATCGCGGTGGTTTGGGAGTATATCACTTTTCATCTGCCAACAGATACTGCCGGCCGGATACTCATGACGCTTACATTTGTCGCCGCTTATGGCATTATGGCGCTGGCCTTCTGGAAACTTGCGCAGTCTGCAGATTTCCCGCCGCCGGCTCGCCGTGGTGCAAAAATACTGTTCTGTGCCCAAATACTGCTCATCGTGGGCGTGGTGATCATCGAGGAACTGCGAGCGAACCTGTACATATTATTTGGATATATTTCCATATCCGCCGGCTGGGAAATATCACTCGGATATATCCTGTCCGTCATTGCCTGTATTCTCGTGCCGGCCGGCTGGTCGAGCATCAGGAAGGCGAACCCCGATGCAGGCGTGACACAGCCTGTTTAAAACTCAACAATATGGAAAATTTACGGCTATTCATTCATCGAAATCTGATTTATTTGACAGTGAGCCTGCTTCCGGCATTATGTGCCGGATGTGAAACGGAAAAGGCCGGACAGGAAAAGGCCGACAGGATCTTTGCGCAGGCAAGAGCGTACGCTGAACGGATGGATTACGTGAAAGCGATCGAAACTTATGACCGGATTTATGAAATCGAACACAGGGACAGCTATGAACAAGTCAGAGTTGAGAAGGCGAAAATCTACATGTTGCAAAGACGCTATGACAAAGCCCTCAATGAATTGAATATTTATGCTTCCGCCATGGCTGAGCCGGAAACGCTCATCCTGTGGGTGCAGGCCAGCATGGGTTCAACCGGTCCGGTGAAATGGAAAAACCCGGAAAGTAACGCAGACAAAATAATCCGGACGGTAGAGGATTATGTCAGGCTCCATCCCGAAGATACGAAAGTATTGCACTGGCTGGGCGTACTTTACAGTCATGCTTCCGATTCCGACTGTTCCGGCAAGGCGAATCGTGCGGTTAAGACATGCCGCAAAGCCATCCGGCTAAACCCGGACGATCCTGAGGGATATTATTTTCTGGCCATTGCCTGTTCAAAAGACCGGGACAAACAGCTTGACCGGGCGGAGGAAGCCTGCCTGAAAGCCATCCGGCTCAAACCGGATTACACGGACGCCTGTATCCTGCTGGCGACTGTTTACTGGCGACAAGCCCGTTCTCGCTATCATTACTATTCGAAGTTTACTGTAGACGAAGAGGGTAGCATAAACGTAGCAAATGTCCAACCCGGTTCTGCCGAGGAGTTAAAGAAACGGGCGATTGAAACGCTTTTGAAGTCCATTAAAATCAAACCTGATGCCCGGGCATGGATTACGCTGGGGGAATATGCAGGCGACCGGCATATCCGCCTGGATCATCTGGCGCTCAACGCTTATGAACATGCTGCGGAATTAGACCCGTATTACCCTGGCATTCATACTTTTCTGGGACATGCCTACGGAAAAAGGAAGCGATGGGCCGACGCCGTCAAATCGTATAAAAAAGCGCTGAAGATTGATCCTTTTGACCCGGAAGCCGGCACATACATCGTAGAAGCCCGTAAAGAACTTGATAAAATAAATTAAAACCTTCCGGAAAAGGACGGAAGTAAAGCAAAAAGGAAAATGACAAAAATCAAAATCTTATGTGTTGCATGGCTGCCTGCAATCTGTCTCGTATGCAGTTGCGGTCAAACAGCCCAAAAGTCTGCGGAGGGGAAGCCTTCCTCCGAAATCGAACGGTTAAGGGAGAAACTGACCCGGTACGTGGCCGAAGGGAAAGTGTTTGACCGCAATAAAATCACTGATTTTGACACGCCTTCGGAATTTGGACAATTTAACGGATTCACCTGCGAGGGGAGTAATTATTCCCTGATCATCAGCTTCGAAGGCAATTCTCAAATAAGGATTCTTGATTTCATACTTGAAGAAAAAGGCAAACTGTACGCTTCTGGTCAGTCATACAGCGGATGTGCCGTTTTTAAAAACTGGAAAAAGGTAAATGGCATTTATAACGGCGACGCAGCCTGTGAGGAGGTTTCGGCCGTAAAGCTGACATTTGCCAATACCAGGTGCAGGATCGAAATCCCGATTGAAAAAGCATGGAAAAAGGATGAAAACGGCAAATTTATCGAAGTCGATGCCAGGAGGCTGGTCTGGTATGAGGAATGTCCGTAAACAGAAACTTTTAAGAGAGTAAGAAATAATTAAAACAGTAAGATTTATGGCAACAGTTTTGCACACAATCAAAGCAAGGTTATACAGGAACCTGCTTACGCCCGACCCGGACGACTATTTGATCCGGGCAAATTCCGAACGCACACTTAACGTACCGAATATTTGTGAATCTGCTGTTTCACGCGGTGGAGCCGACATACCGGCGCCCGTGATGGAACATGCAGTCAACCTGTTTCTCGACGAAATGGGGTATCAGTTATGCGACGGATTTTCCATCAATACGGGATGGTTCACGGCAGGCCCTCATGTCCGGGGCGTTGCCAACAGCCCAAAGGAACAGTACAACAGCGAAAAGCACACCCTCCTGTTCGAGTTTCACCAGGGCGCAACGCTGCGCAAAGAACTGGAAAACGTAACGGTCGAGATCCTCGGCGTGGCGGATGTTGACGCTGTCATCACACAGGTAACCGATATGAAGACCGCCAGTATCAACGACCTGCTCACACCGAACCGGAACCTGAAAATCACCGGATACAAAATCAAAATCGCCGGCGACCATGCGGCTAACGGCGTATGGTTCGTGAACCAGTCCACCGGCGAGCGTATCGGGATGGACGATTCGGATGTAGTGATCAACAAGCCTTCGGAACTGATCATAGTGATACCGCCGCTGACGAAGGGAACGTATCTGCTGGAAGTGACCACGCAGTACGCGATCAGTTCACTGCTTAAGGAACCGCGCACGGCGACGTTCGACAAAACGCTTACGGTAAAGTAGCGCGCACACAACACGTTCTTTGACATATTGGTTTACACGCAAATACAAATCCGGCTTGGCTGTTTTCGGAAAATAAATCATCTTTGCAGCAGTAATTTTAATTCCAAAACAGAAAGATTATGGCAACACCCATTAAACCTACGCCGGTTCTTACAGGCGCTGATTCGTGCCGGTTTGCGAAAGCAATGGAAAATGTGCGGAAAATCTCGCCCAAAGAACGGGAAGAGTATGAGAAAGCATACAAATGGTTCAAACAGGCGGCAAAATTTCCCTTATGACTTCCATTCCGGATCAAACGATGATTGTTTGTTTGAATGAAGATACCGCACTTTCTTCTTTTGACTGTGACAATATGGATTTGAATGATTTTTTGCTCAATGATGCTAAGAATTATTTGAAGTCAATGCTTGCAGTTACCTATCTGTTAAAAATAGAAGATGAAACTGTTGCGTATTTCTGCCTTTCGTACGACGGTTTAACGCGCACGGCAATTCTAACCGAAGAAGAAAAAGCGTTATGGAACAAAGTCGGGCGCAAAATTCCGAACAGTAAAAGACGTAAAACGTATCCCGCTGTAAAAATAGGGCGGTTGGCTGTCGCTCAAAAATATGCCGGTTTGGGCATTGGGCGGAAAATTGTCAAATCCATTGTAATGATGTATATTAATGAGCAACATCATGCAGGTTGCCGTTTCATTACAGTAGACGCTTATCGCTCGGCGCTGGATTTTTACGAAAAAAACAGATTTCGATACCTGACAACGAAAGACAGAGATGACGATACCCATACTATGTATTTTGATTTGAAAGCAATTTAGACAGAATTGTATCTGTAATAATGTAGCGTGTAAACCGATAATAAAAAAGGTTTACACGCTTTTTTTATTGTCTTGAAACCGTACACGTAGAGACGCGATGCTTCGCGTCTCTATCGGGACGGGGCGGTAGAGACAAGGCATGCCCTGTCTCCACAATATTCCGAACCGCGCAAATATATTTTTTTCGCACATTACTTTAAAAAAAGGTGGTGTTCTCCAAAGTATGCTATCTTAGACAAAGCAGAAATTGATATAAAAGAAAGCGAGATTGAACGCTTAATGGTTAAACAACTTTTTTGAAAAACAACAAGTTTTACGGAAAGCTCGCCGGATACGATGTCTCAGTCGGCAGTTATTGCCTTCTATTCCAACGGTATATTTCTTTCCGATAAGATGGTTTTATCCTTGAATGCAGTTATAAAGCTCTCCCGGTCATCAGTAGCAATACTCCCGCAGTTCACGCCACAATCCGACAATTTTTGCTTCAACTCTTTGGCTGTTTTCAATTCCCGTTTGCCCCGGACAAATGCCACGATTTCACCGCTGTCCCTATGGTAGGCATAGATGAGCCAAACCTTGCTGCTCTTCTTCCCCACGTACGTCCAAAGCTCGTCTACTTCCGGACAATCATAATACTGCTGTTTAGGCCGGTTCATATGTCGGGAGCGTACCGGTACCGACAACACTTTTTTGATGCTGATCCTCTCAATTTCAGCGATATCCC
>JAISCL010000165.1 GCA_031265585.1 Tannerella sp.
CAGATTTCGTATTCCGCACGGATACGATTTTTCATAACATGCTTCGGATTGATTCTGTAGGAGCTTCGGTTTTCGTCGCGGAGGGTACTTTGCAGGCGTCCGCGCCACGACAGGGTGAAAGGGGCGAAAGCTTGCCTGTAAAGCACATTCAAATAAACACGATGGCGCGGCTCATAGAGATCATCTTTATTGTAGAGATATTGAAAGGCATAATGCGCACCGATTTTCAGTCTCCTGTTGATAAAAGCGTAATCCGCCCCCACGGCAGTTACGGAACGGTCGAAGCCCGGACCGCTTCCGGTCAATCTGACTTCCTCCTCCACGGACAGACTGAGGAAACGGCCATATTCCTTTTCTACCTCGAACGAGAGTGCAGCGCCACCAACCGTTTCTTTCCGGCTCTGAGCAAATGAAACTACGGAAAGCAGTGAAAGGAACAGCGCAAAAACACTACGAAAAGCGCGTAATACTGTCGATGGTATTGATTTCATCCCGATCGGCTTTATAATATATTTTAAGGTAGGCGGCATCGCGAAGGAAATCAATGTGCCCCACTTCGACTTTTGTGATGTCAAGACCGGTGCGCTGCTTCAGGTCGGAAAGCATCTCGCCATATTTCTCCGGATGAATCAGTTCTATCTTTTCATAGAGCACAATTTTTGTAGAAGTATGCTTGAGAAACCGGTTGCTTTCAAGCAGCCAGGTGACCGCAACAAACAGCACGTTGGCAATCGCCACCGATGCATACGGAACATCCATCGACAGCCCGTTCACGACGGAAATACCGATGATCACAAACAGATAGGTCATTTCGCGAATCTGCACCGTCTCTGTGCGGTAGCGAATCATGCCGAAGATGGCGAAAAGTCCCAGCGCAAAGCCAATCTGCATGGGAATACTTTGCAGCAGGAAAAGCAAAAGGAAGACAGTCACGCTGAAAAGCATGAATGTAAAATAGTAATCCTTCCGCCTGCTCTTGCGGTAATAGAAAAACTGAATAATTACCCAGCAGACAATAAGGTTGAATGTGAAACGCAGCAGCAAAAGCCAGAAAGCATTTGCGTCAAACACCGCGACATCCATAAAAACAAGGCCCTTTCCGGCTATTTCGGCAGCATATTCGGCCGCGATTCCGGGATCATAATCGGATTGAATCATTTTTTTAGTGTATTATCCTGTTTATATAAATCCATTTGCTTTTAAAGCAGTTATATTTGAGATAGGGATTCGTAAGGACGCTTCCCATGCAGTATTTACTGAAGGCATGCGGCTTAATTCGCAGCCTTTGCAGTGTGTCGCGGAAAGACGACGGTTGCCGTCCGGCACGTTTCAATTCAAGAATCATAAGATTCTCTACATGTATCTCCCTGCCGGTTGTATAATTCAAAAACGAAAGATTCAGATCGACCGTAATCCGCTCGGTTGCCGATTCATTTACAAGTGTAATGCGGTCGAAGCTGCTCGAGAGCGAAGGCTGCAGTCCGGCGGCGTCAAACGCAGCATTTTTATCCAGAAAACGCAGGTGACTTTCCTCAAAATCATCGACGGAGCTGATATGTGCAACGCAGACCGGGATGCGGATTTTGTCGGTTCGCCCACAATTGTTTTTGTTCTTTATTTCGAGGAATGAAACACCGGAATCTTCATACGTGCGGATGCGTATCTTCTGCCGGTTCAGCCGCCCGTTATGATGCATGACAAAAAAATCCATGCGGGGCGTATCCAGATATTGCGTCCGGTACGGAATCATGCGTCGCCCATCATTCGACTGTACACGGAAGCGGGGTGCAATATCTTCTATCAACGGCCTGAACAGCGATGCGGGCGCCACAAACTTGCTGTCGATGCGATTCATGAGACGGACGGCCCGCATCTCATCCAGCATGACAGATCTCATATATTCAAGTATATCTACAGTGTTATCGGTAGGAATATTCATATATCTTTGTAGAATAAAGTTTTCCGTCCGGATTATAATTATACTGGATTTTCTTTCTCCCATTATTGAGGTATTCATATCTGCGGATACGTATGAGCCTGTTTCTGTCATTATACACATTCTCTCGTATACACTGTCCTGTCGAATCATATTCAAACGTAAGCCGCTCACGCTGTCCGTAAACCGCATATTCAATTTCCTCCAGCTTATATCCGTTTTCATCCCATACAGTCAGATGGTCGACCCACTGCCGCCGTCCTTTTGCATCCGTATTCATTTCCTTTACAACCAGACTTTTCCGGAACTCCCGTTTTTCTTCTGCAGTCAGAAACGGCGTCTGTGCCTGCGAAGCAACAGGCTGGTTTGCCGGTTCCTGTCCCCATATCTTTCCAGTCAAAAGAAAAATAATCCCTGCAAATATAAATCGTATTATAATTTTTCGATACCGTATCCGGCGCCATTTTATGCCTTGAAATAAACCCTCATAATCCATAATCAATAATTCAAAATTTATAATTCATAATTTTTATTTTCTCCTTCCCATGAATACATGTTTTAATGTAAAATAGCTGTTTTTCCAAAATCATTATAAAGGTTTTCATGAAAACAACCGATTTTGCCAAAATCCCTATAAAGGTTTTGATGAAAACAACTGGTTTTGCCAAAAACCTTGCAAGGGTTTTCATGAAAACAATTGGTTTTGCCAAAACCTTTGTAAAGGTTTTGATGAAAACAGTTGGTTTTACCAAAACATGTATACGGGTTTTGGCAAAAACAGTTTATTTATTTATTCCATATATACCTTGTTCGGTACAGTCTCCAGTCTGTACCGGGCTTGAAGCAGGGATCCAGCCTTGCAACTGTAAAAACAAATATCTATGTTAATAACCTTTTTATTTCTAAATTTGCAAGGCTGGAGCCTTATTTTCGGCCCGGTACAGTATGGAGACTGTACCGGGCACATATATCATTATATCCTAAAGCGTAAATTCTTTTGATGTCCCGCCTTCGTATGCTCCGCCTGTATTATAGCCATTCACCGAAGTTCCTCCGGTAATATTCCCGCCGGTCAGTAAAGTATATGAACCTGTGACGAGGCGCGGGTCGGAGAAAACAACGACAACGGTTGCGCCAGCCGTGGCACCGGATATTACAGGAATATTGAACAGCAACAGCGCATCACCTGTGGCATTTTTGATGCCGAGGGCGCTGCCTGCCGCGGCCTGTATGCGCACGGAACGCTGCGAGCCGGCAGGTGCGGTCATTGACATGCCGCCGTGCGTGCCGACGATGATGCCGCCGTTGACCTGGAAGTT
>JAISCL010000269.1 GCA_031265585.1 Tannerella sp.
TCAGCTTTATATTTCTAAAAAAGCGCATCTCATTCTTCCGACGCACCGTATCCTGGATGCAGCGAACGAATCGGCAAAAGGCACCGGAAAAATCGGCACTACCGGAAAAGGGATAGGACCTGCTTATACAGACAAGATAAGCCGGAACGGACTGCGCGTAGGCGACCTGCTTCATGATTTCGATAAAAAGTATGCTGCCGCCAAACTGCGCCATGAGAACATGCTTCGCGCCATGAATTACGGCTATAATATTGCCGAACTCGAAAGGGAATGGTTCAAAGCCCTCGAATACCTGAAAAAATTCAATCTTATTGATAGCGAACATGTCATCAATGAATTTTTACATGAAGGCAAGTCCGTTCTGGCAGAAGGCGCACAGGGAACCATGCTGGATATTGATTTCGGCTCTTATCCCTACGTGACGTCATCCAGTACGATCTGTGCCGGATGTTGCTCCGGACTCGGCATTGCTCCGCGTACGATAGGCGATGTGTACGGCATTTTCAAAGCCTACTGCACACGTGTAGGCAGCGGCCCCTTCCCGACGGAACTGACAGACCTGAACGGTGAAAAAATAAGCGAACGCGGCCATGAATACGGCTCGGTAACAGGGCGGAAACGCCGTTGCGGCTGGATTGACCTGGTGGCTTTGCGTTACGCTATCATGATCAATGGCGTGACCAAACTGATCATGATGAAAAGTGATGTATTAGACACATTTGATAAAATCAAAGCCTGTGTCGCTTACCGGATAAATGGCGAAGAAGTGACAAAATTTCCGTTTGAAGTCGCAGAGGTAGACGTCGAACCCATCTATACGGAAATCGACGGCTGGCATACGGACATGACAAAAATGCAAAGTGAAAACGAATTTCCCGAAGAATTTAATGCATACCTGTCATTTCTGGAAGAAGAATTAGGTACGCCTGTTGCCATCGTATCCGTAGGTCCTGACCGTGTACAGACCATCATCAGGGAAGAACACTGATTTGGCAAGATTTTTGTACCGGATCATACGGAGTATTCATTAAAAATTGAAGATTATGTCAATGTACACATTGTATTGGGTAATATTTGGCGGGATTGCCCTGGCAAGCTGGATTGTTTCCGCCAACCTGCAGAACAAATTTAAAAAATATTCGCAAACGCCTCTTGATATAAGCGGAAAGGAGGTGGCGGAAAAAATGCTGCACGATAACGGGATCTACGATGTACGGGTTATATCCGTAGCGGGACATCTTTCCGACCATTTCAACCCGGCCACTAAAACCGTCAACCTCAGCGAAGCCGTGTATAATCAGTATAATGTCGCAGCAGCAGCGGTTGCAGCCCACGAATGTGGCCACGCCATACAGCATGCGACCGCTTATGCGCCTCTTAAAATGCGTTCGGCGCTTGTTCCTGTGGTGAGTTTTTCATCCAACATTGTCCAGTGGATCCTGCTGGGAGGCATGTTGTTGCTGAATGTATTTCCCCAACTTTTATTATTGGGAATCCTTCTTTTCTCATTCACAACATTATTCAGTTTTATCACATTACCGGTTGAAATTGATGCCAGTAAACGCGCTGTTGCATGGTTAAGCGGCGCAGGCATAACCAATAACCGGACTTACGGGATGGCGGCAGGCGCCCTTCGTTCCGCAGCATACACATACGTTGTTGCAGCGCTCGGTTCATTAGCTACATTATTATATTATGTGCTTCTTTTTTTAAGCCGCAGGAGATAAGTGGCAATAATAACTTGTCAGCGCCCGCTTTAGCGGGCGCTTTTTAAATCATAAAAATACAATTAATGGCACAGAAACCTTCCATTCCAAAAGGAACGAGAGATTTTTCGCCCGTAGAGATGGCGAAACGCAACTATATCTTTGATACCATACGGGAAGTATATAATCTCTACGGTTTCCAGCCGATAGAAACACCGGCGATGGAAAACCTGTCTACGCTGACGGGTAAGTATGGAGAAGAAGGCGACAAACTGCTCTTTAAAATACTAAATTCCGGCGACTGTCTCGCAACTTTTACCGATGCGGAATTACTGGAAAAAAATTCTGCAAAATTTGCAGGTAAAGCCTGCGAGAAAGGCCTCCGCTATGATTTGACAGTCCCTTTTGCTCGCTTTGTCGTACAACACCGGAATGAGATATCGTTTCCTTTCAAACGGTACCAGATTCAACCCGTATGGAGGGCTGACCGTCCGCAGAAAGGCCGTTACCGCGAATTTTACCAGTGCGACGGAGATGTAATAGGCTCCGACTCACTCCTGAATGAGGTAGAGTTTGTCCTGATCATGGACGAAGTCTTCCGCCGTTTCGGAATACGCGTATGCATAAAAATGAATAACCGGAAAATCCTGTCGGGTATCGCGGAAATAATCGGGGAATCCGACCGGATCGTTGACATCACGGTTGCCATTGATAAACTTGACAAAATCGGGTTGGACCGCGTCAATGAAGAATTGCGCAATAAAGACGTCTCCGAACAGGCCATTGCGCAGTTGCAGCCTGTCATTGTCATGAAAGGCGACAACCGTGAAAAACTGGCCATTCTGAAAGAACTACTTAAAAACTCGGAAACAGGCCTTAAAGGAATCGAGGAAACAGAATATATACTCGGACATATTGAAAAACTGTCCTTAACATCGGAAGTTGAAACCGATCTTACACTTGCACGCGGACTGAATTATTACACCGGTACGATTTTCGAGGTAAAAGCGCTGGATGTGGAAATCGGCAGCATAACGGGAGGTGGACGGTATGATAATCTGACAGGCGTTTTCGGCATGGAAGGCATATCCGGAGTTGGCATTTCATTCGGAGCCGACCGGATATACGATGTTTTGAATCAACTGAACCTGTATCCTTCCGGCTCGCTGAAAACCACACAGGTTATGTTTGTGAACTTCGGCGAAAAGGAAGTTTCCTGCCTGTTGCCCGTCATTTCACAGATCCGTAAGGCCGGTATTCGAACCGAAATCTATCCGGAACCTGTAAAAATGAAAAAACAAATGGGATATGCGGATGCTAAAAAAATACCGTTTGTGGCCCTTGTCGGTGAAAACGAAATGAAAGAAAACAGAATCAACCTGAAGGATATGACTTCAGGTGAACAGAGGCTGGTCTCAACGGAAGAATTGATTCAATCCATTCCGGGGGGCGAAGGTGAATCTCGCCTGCAATAATGCAACAGGAATGGCCGTCAGATTGTCAGAAATCCCTCCAGACTTTTGTCGTTGTAGCTGCAAAAATGACAGCATTTGTTGTTCCGGAATTTTTGGCACGATATTCGTAGGAGGTAAAATGCAAATTAAATATATTCATATAATTATCAACTTAAAAATTAAAAATCATGAGTATTAAACCATTAGCAGACAGAGTGCTGATCAAACCGGCAGATGCGGAAGAAAAAACAGCAAGCGGAATTATTATTCCGGATTCGGCGAAAGAAAAACCCTTGAAAGGTGTAGTAATCGCTGTAGGAAAAGGTACAAAAGACGAAGAAATGGTCTTGAAAGAAGGTGACAACGTATTATACGGTAAATATGCCGGTACTGAAATTGAGCTGGATGATACAAAATATCTTATCATGCGTCAATCGGATGTGCTTGCTATTATCTAAACAGTAACAATTTTAATATCAAAATATAAAATCATGGCAAAAGAAATTAAATTCAATATGGAAGCCCGCGACCTTTTGAAAAAAGGCGTGGATGAATTGGCTAATGCTGTCAAAGTAACATTAGGTCCTAAAGGACGCAACGTTATTATCGAAAAAAAATTCGGCGCTCCCCAGATCACAAAAGACGGTGTTACCGTAGCTAAAGAAATCGAAATTGCATGCCCTTATGAAAATATGGGCGCCCAGTTAGTAAAGGAAGTAGCCTCAAAAACAAGTGACAAGGCAGGCGACGGAACAACGACCGCAACCGTTTTGGCACAGTCCATTATTGGCGTGGGATTGAAAAACGTAACAGCCGGAGCCAATCCGATGGATCTGAAACGCGGTATCGACAAAGCAGTTGCGAAAGTAGTAGAAAGCCTCGCCGCACAAGCGGAAGAAGTGGGTGATAACCTGGAAAAAATAGAAAACGTAGCAAAAATTTCTGCGAATGGCGACGAAAGTATCGGTAAACTGATCGCCGAAGCGATGCAGAAAGTTAAAAAAGAAGGAGTCATCACGGTTGAAGAAGCAAAAGGTACGGAAACCACCGTGGATGTAGTGGAAGGTATGCAGTTTGACCGCGGTTATATCTCGGCTTATTTTGTTACGGATACGGAAAAGATGGAAACCCAGTTCGAAAATCCGTTCATCCTGATTTACGACAAGAAAATCTCCGCGTTGAAAGAAATGCTTCCCATACTCGAACAGGTCGTTCAGTCAGGCCGTTCATTACTGATCATTGCCGAAGATATCGACAGTGAAGCGTTGGCTACATTAGTAGTAAACCGTCTGCGTGCAGGATTAAAAGTATGTGCGGTAAAAGCTCCGGGATTTGGCGACCGTCGTAAAGCAATGCTGGAAGACATCGCGATTCTTACAGGTGGAACCGTTGTGACGGAAGAAAAAGGAATGAAGCTGGAAGATACAAAGATGGACATGTTGGGCAGCGCCGACAAAATTTCAATCGACAAAGACAATACAACGATTGTCAAAGGAAACGGTAATAAAAAAGCAATCGAATCACGGATCAGCCAGATCAAGGCTCAGATTGAGACGACAACTTCCGACTATGACAAGGAAAAACTGCAGGAACGTCTTGCTAAACTGGCAGGCGGTGTGGCTGTTCTCTATGTAGGGGCTCCTTCCGAAATCGAAATGAAAGAGAAAAAAGACCGTGTAGATGACGCCTTGAGCGCTACCCGCGCCGCAATCGAAGAAGGGACTGTTCCCGGTGGCGGTGTTGCCTATATACGCGCAATCGCAGCTCTCGAAAACTTAAAAGGTGACAACGAAGATGAAACAACAGGTATCGAAATCGTAAAACGCGCGATTGAAGAACCTTTACGCCAGATCGTTGACAATTCGGGCAAAGAAGGCGCCGTAGTGGTTCAGAAAGTAAAAGAAGGTAAAGACGATTTCGGTTACAACGCCCGCACGAACGTTTACGAAAATCTCTGCAAGACAGGCGTTATCGACCCTGCAAAAGTAGCAAGGGTAGCCTTGGAAAATGCAGCATCTGTCGCCGGAATGTTCCTGACAACGGAATGTGTCATCGCCGAAAAGAAAGAAGAAAATCCGGCTCCGGCAATGGCTCCCGGAATGGGTGGAGGAATGGGCGGAATGATGTAATTCCGAACCATACAGTGTAATCATCCTGAAAACGGATCATAATTAGAAACGGATTGGATAATTTCAAACAACAAATGCAACTTTAGGTAGAAAAAAGAATCTCATTCGGGGGCATGCCCCCGAATGAGATTTGGGAAAAATTTCTTACTTTTAAAGTTGAAATGAAAAAAGTACA
>JAISCL010000306.1 GCA_031265585.1 Tannerella sp.
CAGAAGATATGAAAGCCTACAGTAAAAGTATTTTGGAATACGATGACGTAATCAGTTCATTACGTTTTGTGGAAGAAAGAGCCAGGGAAGAAACCTGGAAAAAAGCTAGAGAAGAAACCAATAAAGAAGCTCAAATCAAATTTGTTCGGAATTGCCATAAATATAATATGGATATTGAACAGATTGCGGCGCTTACAGATCTCACGGAGATAGAAGTATCCGACATTATAGCGGAATTGTAGAAAAGAATGGACATACGGAATTATCTTTTTTTGTTGTTTTGCTTAACCGTCTCATGTCTTTCTATTTATAACCACTCTTGTTTTTTGGTCGGGGCAAAGATAGAGTACTTTTTTTATTTACTGCAAGAAAAAAACAAAAAAAATAACAGCGAAATATAAGATTTTAGCATTTTTATACTGTGCTCGTTGATTATAAGAGGAATAAATATTACCGCCACGACCATACACACGGTAAAACCTGATCGTATCGCCACTTTTGGGGGCAAAAATTAGACCCGCGCTATTAGGGCGAAGACCCGGTAACCATGTACAGTTGTTGTCTGGGCATCCATATCAATAGAAAAAGGCTTCTCCTCCCCCTCCCGCAACCCCGTCATCTGCGGCGTTCATTAACGGATTGAAAATATTTTCTATTGATATAAGGTTATTCTTATGTCCCGAACTCAGGTTAATCGTCTTCTATTTCTACAAATTCGTCGTTGTCGGCGCCGGGTTTCAGGTATTCGGTGATGAGGTGGCTGAGTGATGTTTGGTTTTCCGAGTGGTTAATCAGCCAGCTGAAGTTTCGATCTCTTTCCCTTACCCGCTTGCAGAGTTCGAGTATGGAGCCGAATCCGGCGCGGAGGAAGATGTCGTGCACGGTCTCGTTTTGCTCAATGTCGGAGTTGGCCAGTGCGCGGAGGTTGTCGATGGAGAGGTATTTTTTGTCTTCCTTCTGCAGTCCGGTGAGTTCTTCGAGGCGGCGTCCTTCGGGCGTGCCGCTGTTGGTGATGAAGAGGAAGGTGCGGATGAGCAGTGCGCCGTCGACAAGGGTAGCGAGCAGGTAGCCAATTTTGATGCCCACTATGTGATATTCGAACAGGAAGCGGTTGTCCGGGAGCCGGACGACCTTCGGATCGAACATTGCTTTGGCCAGACAGGAATGAATCCAGTTGGGGAAAGGGCACCAGGTGCGTTCCATGAGCCTGTCGACGGCATGCTTCTGGATGTATACGCAGACAGGCAGGTCGGGGAAGCCGGATTTCGGGTCGAGGTGTTTATGATTGACGCAGACCTCGTAGCTTAGCGTAAATTTAGTATTCTCGTCGTATCCGCTTTTTGCCTTGCGTTCGGGATCGTGTTCAATGCACATGAGCTTTGTGCCGAGGTGCGTTTCGCTGTTTATCCGGAAGTGTTTCACTTCGAGTTCGAACGGTTCGATGACAACCTGCAGCGTAAAGCGTCCTGCGACTGTTTCGCCGGGCAGGGGGTAGTACAGCTTCGTCTTCGTCCAGAAGTCGTACAGTACGTTCCGCTTGAGGTCGGAGTAAAAGTCACAGTAGAGGGGGATATATTTTTCTACTTCCCGGATGAACAGGTCGCGCATGTTGTGGTTGTCGCGATAGAAGGGTGCGAAGCGTTCCTTGCCCCTGAAAAAGCATTTTTCGTCCGTAAGGAGGATATATAAACTGACGCCAACCGTCAGGAAGTTGTCCAGGAGCATCATCTTGCCGCTTCCCTTGACTACTTCGATGGTGTGGCGGCTCATCTCTTTCCGCAGTCCCTTTTCCATTACTTCGGCCAGGCGCCGCTGAATCTTTTTCCCGTAACCGCTGACGATTCGCAGTGCACCGCGCGTGCAGTAAATCGCATCCTTATATTGCTGCGGTATCAGGTTGAACAGTTCAATGCCGTCAATCAGATAGCAGAGATACGCCAGTTGTTCCATCACTTCGTTCTTGTATCTTGCGGCGTGTATCTGCTGTATGGATCGCGTCGAATTGTTTTTTTTCCTTTTTTTATTCTTTGCCATGGTTCCGAATGTTCTCACAGATGCATAAAAATCAGGCATTGGTGCGGTGTTGTTTTATGAAAACGTGTGGACAAAGATAGTGTATTTTGTGCAGTATATGATGAAAAATGTTGTACAACATTCACCTGCGCCGGATAATCGCAGGGAGTAAAAAGAATCGCGCTAACGGCTGACCGGTTAAATTTTTTGTACTAAACTGCTTGCGGCCCGGTTCCGTGCAATGCACAAAACCGGGCCGCGTACAGTTCAATCCGTATCTTCCAGGAAAAAGATATCTTCTACTTTTTTATTGCACACCCCGGCTATTTTGAGCGCCAGTACGGTTGACGGCACATATTTTTCCGCTTCAATCGCATTCACCGTCTGACGGCTGACCCCGATCATCTCCGCCAGCTGTTGCTGGGTGATGCGGAGTATGGCACGTTCGACCCTGATATTATTCTTCATTTCGTTGAAACTTTGAGCGGTAAATAATAAAATAGTATCTCGCAATAAATACAAACAGGATCGTAAACAGGTTTACAACCATCGATTCGAAGAATCTCACACCATAGAAGAATAGCAGGCAAAAGATTTGAATGGCAAAAGCAATGTACGTAGCCCATAGAAGGGATTCCAGGCGGATTTTGGCAATGTACTCGTCTTCTTTCTTTTCTTTTGAAAAAGCCACGAAAACAGCGCTTATAATAACCAGTATACCCGCCGCTTCCCCCGTGAAATTATCATCACCGATCTCCCATAATCGGAAAGGCGGAGGGGTTACATGGAGACCGGCGCCCCAATCGACAGGCAGTAGACAAAGGGTTTTGATATTGAGAAAAGAAACCTCAAAACCATGAAAAATAGCCATATATCCGAGGACTATGGAAGGGAATAACAGGATCCATCCGATTACCCTGACCCTGTTTGGAAATAAAAAATTTGTTTTCATACATTCGATTTTTTTAGATAAATATTATGGCACAAATGTAAGCAAAACATTCCAAACAGACAAGTTTATTTTACATAAAGTATCTTCTGTTTTACACAAATGGAAATCCTCGCCCGAAATCCTTAAATTCACCGCCTTTTGTAAGGTCGATTTTTTCAATTCGCACATCGCTGCCGTGAGAATGTCAACAAAATATCATCCGGTGGAAATTTTGTTCAAGGGTAAAGGGGTAAAATCAGTTAACGGATGTTATATTTGCAGTCAAAAGTGAATACAATGTACATTCGTTTTATAGCAGCAGCAGGACTGGCTTGTAGTCTGGCCGTTCACGGGCAGGTGCATGAGGGACTGGAAATAAGGGAATATCCGTGGCGTATGCATGCGCTCGACTATCCCCGGACACCGGGCGGCGACAGCGTCTTCGTTACAGCATACAACGAGGTCTGGTATTTTATGTAGACAGCCTCTGCCATTACATGATAACCGACCGGCGCAGCGTCTACACCGAAGATCTGGTACATTATTATTACTATGAAGTACTGGATTATGCTTCGGAAGAACAAATCGAAGAAGGCTACCCTACCATTACAGTGAATCCGATTGTCAATGCCGCCGCGCCCGTCATCACGTTGCAACCGCAGAATGTATCGGTATATACGGACGATAACGTCATGCTTTCGGTCACGGCTAACGTCTCCGACGGCGGAACACTGTCTTACCAGTGGTATCGCAACACGACGAACAGCAATGGCGGCGGCACAGGCATCAGCGGCGCCACCGGCAACAGCTATTCGTCCCCCGACCTCGTCGGACGGTACAGGCTGGTATTACGTCGCTGTCACGAACACGAACACCGGCGTCAACGGTGTGCAAACAGCCACGACCGTTAGCCGGGCAGCCACGGTCAGCGTAGGTGCATCGCCGTCCCCGGCCTGGGCTGTCAGCATCGCTACGACGACGAACGGTACGGTCACGGCCAGCCCGTCGTCCGCCGCGACAGACGACACCGTCACACTGACCCTCACCCCGGCTGAAGGCTACGAACCGGATGCCGTCACGGCTTATCGCACAGGAGTGGAAAGCACGACCGTCGTCGTCACGGGCGCGGGCCTTACGCGCACCTTCCGGATGCCGACCTTCGCCGTAACCGTCAAAGCGACGTTTAAGAAAACGCAGGCGAAGCTCAACCGCGAAGCCGTCGATGCTGCAAAAGCGGCCATCGAAGGCGGAATCTACCGCGTGGCACAGGCTACGGCAAACGATGAGACCGCTGTCAGGACATGGCTGGTAAACACGCTTAACGTGCTGTTCGGGCAGTCGCACGACATTCGGTTCCGTTCGGCCGAAGCGTCCGCCTTTGCAGCAGACGTGATGATAACCGCCGTAACCCCGGCCATAGCAGGAACGGAAGCCGTTCCGTCGGGAACGAACGGCGCGTTCAGCCTCGCCGTATCGCTTACGCAAGGCGCAAGCAATGCAACGGCGACCGTCGTGACCGGCGTAATCGTCGCCACGCCCCACGCCGGTGAAACGCATCGAACTGCTATCGCTGGGAACGTTGACCGTACGCATCATCAACACCGGTAACACAGCTATCGGCAATCTGACGCTCGCCCTTACCGGTGCAAACGCAGATGCCTTCACCCTCACGTCCGCCACACAGGCCGGCCTGACCGTCGGCGGCGAATATAAAAGGAGATGGCCGGAGGTTCAATTATGCCTAAACTTTAAAGTATTCTTCCCATCCTGAACGCGGAGGAGCGCCTGCAAGCATTGCATTGGCAAACGGGTTATTTGTAATCTGTTTTTTTACAGGGTCAAATTCCAGCTTCGTATTCAGGCGTTGCGCCATTACACCCAAGCAGAATACCTGACTTAGCGGACCGGCAATTTCAAACGGCGAACGGGTCTTTTCCTTACCCTGGCATGCCAGCAGAAAGTTTGCATAGTGGTTTGACGGAGATTTCGGCACCTCCGGCAATTTGGATTCCATTTCTTTCGCTTTTGCATCGGGAATGATCGAAAGCGTACTTCCGTGAGACCCTCCTTTGAATGTTAGTGTTTTACTGTAAATCTCCTTTCCGGGATTCAGTTTCAACGGTTGCAGCTTACCTCCAGCTACTACGGGGATATTCGGATCAATTTCCGAGGTGCCGTATCCTTCCGGAACCTGGGGAATATTATCCACTCCATCACACCATGTAATATCCAGCGCCGGCATTTTCTTTCTTTTCGCAAACCGGAACAGGATCGTAGAAGACATCGGGTAGAAATAATCATTGTGCTGCTTCAGCATCAGCGGGTTTATTTCGTAGGGTAAACCCAGCTCCAGGAACTCGTGTATCGTATCCAGGATATGAGCGCCCCAGTCACCCAACGCTCCCATTCCGAGATCATACCAGCAACGCCAGTTCCCGTAATGGTATTTTTCATTAAACTCGTGATACCGGACGGCCATGTTCCATGTATCCCAGTCTATGCCTGCGGGCATCGGTTCCGGATCCGGATATTTGAAGATGCCCGAATCCCATCCATGCCAGCGGCGGGAAGCATTCATGTGAGCCGTAACAGCCGTTACATCTTTGATAATACCGGCCTCTTTCCATGCTTTAAACTGAAAATAATTAGCCTCCGAATGACCCTGATTACCCATCTGCGTCACCACTTTCGGATTCTTTTTGGCAGCCTCTATCATCAGCTCGCCTTCAAGGAAAGTACGGCACATGGGTTTTTCAACATAAATATGTTTTCCTTCCCTGATAGCATGTATAGCTACCGGATGATGTGCAAAATCAGGAATACCGGCACACACGGCATCAAACTGATTCCCCATTTTGTCGAACATCACCCTGAAATCTTTGAAACGGGGCGCATCCGGAAACATATTCATTATTTCCTGCGTATGTTTGGCCCCCATATCTATGTCGCACAATGCGACAACATTCGCCAAACCTGTTTTGGCAAACTCTTTGATTATATCAGATCCCCGGAAACCGATACCTACACACGCCAGATTCACCTTTTCATTTGCTCCGATGATCTGGCGGTAACTTGATGCATTTAACCGCACACTACCCATTGCTAATCCTGCTGACGCAAGAGTCGCTGTCTTTAAAAAACCTCTACGTGTTGTCATGATTCTATAATTAAATTGAATAAAATTGTTTCCTGATAACTATTCGCAAAGGTAAATTCTTTTTTTAAATACACATGTGTGCGCAAACATTTTTATTCTTTTTTAATAAAAACAGGTTTTCCACCAGTATTTTTCTTTTTTTAGGTATAAAAATGTACCTTTGCGTAAATTAAACAAGTATGGAATACTGCAAACTATCCTTCAGCTATGAATCTCCGATTGAAACGGATATAATTAATGATTTACTGGCTTCGGAACTCGGCAGCATCGGTTTCGAGAGCTTTGTTCCCGATGACGGGGGATTAACCGCATTTATCGCAATTGACAAATATGATCGATCTTCTATGAACAACTGTCTGGAAAACTTCCCGGTTCCGGGTATAACTTTCCATCATACGGAAGAACTGATAAAAGAACAAAACTGGAATGAAGAATGGGAAAAGAATTATTTCCAGCCTATCCGTATAGGTGACGAATGTATGATCCGTGCATCTTTTCATCCGGAGGAAAACGGATTTAAACACCCTATTATCATTGATCCCAAAATGGCTTTTGGAACAGGCAATCACGCCACTACCTACCTTATGTTGTGCGAAATGCTAAAGTTGGACTTAAAAAACAGGGAAGTACTCGACATTGGATGTGGAACCGCTGTCCTGGCCATTCTGGCAGCTCGAAAAGACGCCTCACGCGTCGTCGCTATCGATATTGATGAATGGGCCTACAGCAATGCGATTGAAAATTGCCGGCTTAACAACGCTACCAAAATACAGGTTGTGCTGGGAGGAGCCGAACAGATAAAAAATTTCGGAATGTTTGATTCTATTTTTGCCAACATAAACAGAAATATATTATTAAATGACATTCATTCATACGTACCTGCATTAAAAAAAGACGGCCTGCTTTTTATGAGCGGATTCTATCAGCAAGATCTACCCGTGATAGAAGATGAATGTAATAAAAACGGGCTACACCTGCTGTCTTTTACAGAACAGGACAACTGGGTAGCAGTTAAAACTCAAAACCGGATCAAACCGGATATTTCTTAAAAAATCAATAATAAAATGAATATCTATCCGGAAATTTTGTTTTAACGGAGATTTCAGCTAAATTCGCAGGACTATTTTAATGTGGTTGCTATTAGCGACGAAGTTCCACGAACCCAGAGATGTGAGTTCGACATACTTACGAGTTCTATGACAGCATCTGAACTTGATTTGATTAACGGTAAAACAATTTGAAACGCTCATAAACAGGAGCATAATGTAATTTAGGTATGAAAAATAATGTTGATTCAAAATTATTGCTTGGACTATTGGTAGGTGCAGCAGTAGGTGCAGCGATCGGTTATCTTGCTGCAACAGATAAAAAAGAGCAAATACTTGACGAACTGAACAGTTTTGTCGGAAAAGTGAAAGACGGACTCAATTCTGCAGTGAACAAATACAAATGCAAAATTGAGAATAAAGTCGACGGGATTGTTGAAGACCTTGAAAATGTCTGAAACAGCAAATGTTCTCAAATAGAATTTTTTCCTTCCCATAATGGAAAAAGATGCAGAAAAAGTATTCCGCGATCTGAAAGAAGATATTTCTACATACGCGGAACTGAAATTAGAACTGATTAAACTTAATACGTACGAGAGGATAAGCAAAGTGGTTGCCGTCTTCTCGTACGGATTGTTGTTGTGCGCACTGATTTTTATAACCGTACAATGTGTCTTACTGGCGCTATGTTTTCTCCTGAATAACTGGCTCAACTCCATGGCGGGTGCATTCGGCATAGTTGCAGCGCTCTATTTTTTACAGATTGCAATAGTTATACTTAACAGGAATCGTATATGTCGAAAGATTATAAATATAATTATTTCCGCGCTAAATTCAAATGAAGAGAACAACGATGCAACAGGAAACACTTCCTCTGAAGAAGGCCGGCAGAAATAAACACCTCTCTCCTGTAGAACAGCTTTTTGCCGACAAAATAGACATTAAAGAAAAATGTCGAATGCAGGAAAAGAAAATCAATGCGGATTTTGCCTATATACGGGATCATGCAGGAGGACTGCTGCTGTCGGGAATATCGTCATTAATATTCCCTTCTAAGGATACGAATGAAAAATCTGCCGATAAATTACCGGCAGGCGCTCATAAGCATTCCGACAAATCAAAAAATAACCGCCTTTCGATATTCGACTTTCCGGCCGTCACAAAACACATTTTACCGCTGGCATGGGACATCCTGCAGCCGATAGTCATAACCTGGGTATTAAGTAAATCCAAATCACTCATTACAAAATTGTTTACAAGAAAAAAGTAAGTCGGCCTTAAAATTTAATTTATGTTATAAAGCATATTTTTCTTCAGATTTGCACGTGTATATACAAAAAAAGTTATACCTTTGCATCCGTTAAAATCAAGGTATAACGAGAAGAATCTTTACACAGGATATTTATTTATAACTATTTAAAAATTTATTACAATGATCAAAGTAGGTATTAACGGATTTGGCCGCATCGGACGTTTGGTTTTCCGTGCAGCTCAGAAGAGAAATGACATTCAGGTAGTTGGCATTAACGACCTGATTAGTGTTGAATACATGGCTTACATGTTGAAATATGACACCATCCACGGTCAATTCGACGGAACAATCGACATTAAAGACGGTAATTTGATAGTAAACGGGAACTCTATCCGCGTCACGGCGGAAAAAAACCCTGCAGACTTGAAATGGAGCGATGTCGGCGCCGAATATATTGTTGAATCAACAGGCCTGTTCCTTTCTAAAGACAAGGTACAGGGACATATTGATGCAGGCGCTAAATATGTTGTCATGTCTGCTCCTTCCAAAGACGATACCCCGATGTTTGTATGCGGTGTCAACCTGGATGCTTACGTAAAAGGCACTCAGTTTGTATCGAATGCTTCCTGTACAACAAACTGTCTGGCTCCCGTCGCAAAAGTATTAAACGACAAGTTTGGTATTACCGACGGTTTGATGACGACGGTTCACTCTACGACAGCAACCCAGAAGACGGTCGACGGCCCTTCTGCAAAAGACTGGAGAGGCGGCCGCGCTGCATCCGGGAATATTATCCCTTCTTCTACAGGCGCAGCGAAGGCGGTAGGTAAGGTAATCCCCCAATTGAACGGCAAACTGACCGGTATGTCCCTGCGTGTTCCGACGCTGGATGTTTCTGTCGTTGACCTGACAGTAAACCTGGCTAAACCGGCATCTTACGAAGACATCAAAGCTGCCATGAAAGCGGCTTCTGAAGGTGAGTTGAAGGGAATACTCGGATATACGGAAGAGGATGTCGTTTCTTCGGATTTCATCGGTGACGACCGCACCTCCATTTTTGATGCAAAAGCGGGAATCCCCCTGACCGACACGTTCGTAAAAGTTGTTTCATGGTATGACAATGAGTGGGGATATTCAAGCAAAGTATTGGAACTAATCGCCCACATGAAGAAAGTGAACGGATAAAAAAACAAAAATCTTTTTCGCGAAGATTTCTTACTGCTCAAAGAAACCGCATCCTTAAAAAGGTGCGGTTTTTTTTACACGGCATTTCACTGTTAAACTTTCACAAATACCCGGCATACACAGGACGGTTATCGATTTTTTTCCGTTATATTTACAGCAGCAAACGAAGAAGGCATGTGATATGTCGTACATATATGTCTAATTTATAAATGCTAAAAATCATGGATAAATTATTTAAAAACAGAGGATTCTCTTCCGGCAGCATTTCGGAAAAGAAGGATGCAAAATCCCAAATGCATCAGGAATTTTATAGTGAAGGCCAGCATGTGAGCGGCCAAAATGTAAGGGAAGAACAGGACGTAATAATGAAAGAAAAGAAAAAAGGGCGTTTTCTCGCCAATTATAACAGGTTCTTCTAATACAGTTAAGCAGACCCCCGTACAGAAACGGCCGGTCTGCTTTTTTTTTGCAGCACTTTTTATATCCATAACCTTTTGCAGGAAACAGAATAACCCTTATATTTGCTCCCCGATGGAAAAAATTGAACTTATCACGGTTTTAGGCCCGACAGCCAGCGGAAAAACAGCGTTTGCCGCAGTTTTGGCCAAACAGATGAATACTGAAATCATCAGCGCCGATTCAAGACAGGTATATCGCCGTATGGATATCGGTACAGGCAAAGATCCGGACGATTATAAGGTAGAAGGAATAAGCATCCCCTGTCACCTGATTGATGTCTGCGAACCGGGAACAAAGTATAATGTCTTTCAGTACCAGCATGATTTTTTCAGCATCTTCCGTCAATTGAGAGAAAAAGAAAAAATCCCCATACTGTGCGGGGGAACGGGTATGTATATTGAAGCAGTCCTGAAAGGATACAGGCTGCCGGATGTGCCCCCCGACCCGGCACTGCGCGAATCGTTAAAGGAAAAACCGCTGCCGGAACTGAAAAAAATACTGGCATCCTACAAAACGCTTCATAACAAAACAGATGTAGACAGCGCCCAGCGCGCCATACGCGCGATTGAAATTGAAGAATACCATCTGAAAAAATCTCCCGGAAAAAGCGAGTTTGAACCTGTCAACAGCCTCATAATCGGCATTGACATCAGCCGTGAGTTACGGCGTGAAAAAATATCCGGACGGTTACAACGCCGCCTGGACGAAGGGATGATCGATGAAGTCCGCAAGCTCATCGACTCCGGGATACATCCGGACGATCTGATCTATTACGGACTGGAATATAAATACCTGACGTTATACATAACAGGCAGCCTGACATATCAGGAAATGACCCGGCAGCTGGAAATTGCCATCCACCGGTTTGCCAAGCGCCAGATGACCTGGTTCCGGGGCATGGAACGGCGCGGATTCACCATACACTGGATTGACGCCTCGATCCCCGCCGAAGAAAAAGCAGCATACGTAATGCACAAACTAACAGACATATCATCAAATTAATAACAAAACAAACAACCAAGCCAATGACTGTAAAAAACTTAACAAATTCGGAAAACTTTTTCCTCCTGGCAGGACCCTGTGTAATTGAAAGTGAAGAAATGGCGCTGCAGATAGCGGAACGTATCGTCGCCATAACCGGGAAACTGAATATCCCGTATGTTTTTAAAGGCTCTTACCGGAAAGCCAACCGTTCACGCATTGATTCCTTTACCGGAATCGGTGATGAAAAGGCTTTAAAAATATTGCGCAGGGTACATGAAACATTTGATATTCCCACCGTAACAGACATACACGAAACAACAGAAGCCGGAATAGCAGCCGAATATGTAGATATACTTCAGATTCCGGCATTTTTATGCAGGCAAACAGACCTGTTAGCTGCCGCGGCCAAAACCGGAAAAACCGTAAATATCAAAAAAGGACAGTTTCTGGCTCCCGAATCGATGCAGTTCGCCGCACAGAAAGTGATTGATGCCGGCAATCCCAGCGTGATGCTGACAGAAAGGGGGTCAACCTTCGGATATACGGATCTTGTTGTTGATTTTCGCGGTATCCCGCAAATGAAAAAATTCGGCTACCCGGTCATTACGGACATTACACATTCCCTGCAGCAGCCGAACCAGTATTCCGGCGTATCGGGAGGACTGCCCGAACTGATAGAAACCATGGCCAAAGCAGCTGTTGCCGTTGGAACGGACGGCATCTTCCTCGAAACGCATCCCGAACCTTTAAAAGCCAAATCGGATGCCGCCAACATGCTTCAACTGGATTTACTGGAAGGATTGCTAAAGAAATTAATACGCATAAGAGAAGCGGTAAGATAACAAATCTCCGAGACGTCTCTACAAACCTCCGAGACGTCTCTACAAACCTCCGAGACGTCTCTGCAAACCTCCGAGACGTCTCTACAAACCTCCGAGACGTCTCTACAAATCCCCGAGACGTCTCTGCAAACCTCCGAGACGTCTCTACAAACCTCCGAGACATCTCTACAAACCTCTTTTTACGGAAGATTTACGGAAAGACTTGAACAGTTTGACACGATCTGCGTAACATTATACCGGATAACATCCGTCAGTGTTTTTGTGCCGTTCCGTCCCGGAAAATTCAGGAACTGCACATACGCTTTATCCGGCAGGACTTCTTTAAACGGCTGACCGACCGGATTATGAACGTTGTCGATAATCATAAACACATCTTTTTTTGCCGCTCCGGCAATCTCCGAAGCCTCGGGAGCAGACGGGCCGAAGAGGGCGACAGGCACTAAACCGAGTTCTTCGGCTATCGAAGATTGAAAACGGTGCACCATAACCGGTTTGCCGGACAGATTCTTCTCCATTAACAGGGACCTTCCGTCATTCAGCGCCTTACGGATCGCAAAAAGGTTGTCACGTGCACGATCCTCCGTCCCCAAATGCCTGGCTATATTCATAACCGACTCTTCAATCGTTTCATAACGGTAATCCGTATCTACCGGCAGCAATTTTTCCGGTGGAATATCCAGTCCCTTCTTCAGCCTTTCCGCCATCACTTCATACCCGGCATAGACAATCAGTTCCGCATGCATGATTTTAGGAATATCTCCCGGGCGAAGCTCGTATTCGGAGGGGTGTTCCATCTCAAAAGGAGCCAGTATAACTATTTCTTTTGCACCTGCCGCTTCGGCAAATGCTGCCGTCCAGGCCGTTGTTGAAACAACAGCAGCCGCCTCGCCGCCGGAACGGGAAGCATTCTTTCTATCCCGGCACGAGACCGGCAATACAGTCAGACAAACAATTAAAAACTTTACCGATAATTTATTCATTTCCGTTTGATAATAAAAATAACGACAAAAACGACAGAAGCCAGTGCGGCGATGGCAGAACTGGCCGGAATATCAACAAGCAGCGCGATAAAAAATCCCCCGACCGCAAAGATCCCGCCCCACACGGAAGACCAGACCAGTACGCCCCGCAGACTTTTCGCATGAAAGGTCGCGATCAGGGCCGGCAACAGCAGCAGGGCGTCGAGCAGCAGGGCGCCTATTATTTTCATAGCCATAGCCACGGTCATTGCGGTAAGCAGGACAATCGCATAATACAGGAAACGCTCATTGACGCCTGAAGTATAGGCGATTTCCCGGTCAAAAAAGAAAGCCTGCAACTTGCGGTAATAAACCAGCTGGAAGGCTATCAGCAGAAAAGAAAACACGGCGACGGCCGCCACTTCTCCCCACGCGGAGGTATAAAGGCTTCCCCACAAAAGAGAAAGCGTATCTTTTGCCTGCACATCAAATTTATAGACCAGGATAAAAGCAAGCGATATGGATATGACCATAAAAAACGTACTGATATAACCGGCATCTATTCGAAGGGAACGTGAAGCGTTTGTCATCAACAAAACAAGCAGCAGGTTGACTGCAATGGTCGTAATAAAGGGACTCCACGAAAAAGACAGGGCGACGGCGCCTCCGAGAATGGCGCCATGCATTAACATAAAACGCAGCGGCAACAGGTTCAGGCGCAGCAGATAAACGCCCGTTACCGGAAACGAAACGCCCGCGACGGTCAACAGGATCAACCCCTTGATAATCGGCGAAAGCGTCAGCAGTTCTAACATAAACGGCCTCCTTTCAGCTCTTTCTTTTCCCATGCCAGCTGCCTGATCCAGGCCCTGTCGTGCGAGACCATGATGATGGTGGGAGCTTCATTATAGCAAAGCTCCCGCAATAAAACAAGCAAATCGTCCTTACCGTCCTGATCAAGGAAAGAAGTCGGCTCATCAAACAGTAACACCCTGGCATGCTGGCACAGGCAGCGCGCCAGGGAAACACGCTGCTTTTCCCCGCCCGACAGGGAATGATACGAACGTTTAAACAAATTGAAGCATCCGGTGCGGCGCATGGCCAGTTCCACATTATACGAAATCTCGGAAGCCGGCATCCGGACGCCCGCCAGCCCGATGGATACAACTTCCCCCGCCGAGACCGGAAATGTGTTTTTTATGTTTTCCTGATGAACATAAGCCGTATTCATGCGGTTATGCCTCCATTCCCTGCTCCCTACCCGGCAGTCCCCGATCCGTACCGTACCGCATGCAGGCGTTACAAGTCCCAGCACAGTCTTCAGCAGCGTCGTTTTACCGGCGCCGTTGGCGCCATGTATAACCAGCTGTTCGCCGGCAGGCAGCTCCAGATTCAACTCTTTTAAAACAGCACGCGAGCCGGCCGAAAAGGAAACATTTTCTATTTTAACAGGCAGTCCCTCTACCCTGCCCGCACGTTTTCGCAGGAAAAGCCACGCATCATCTACAGACATTTCGTCGTCGATCAGGTATTCCGTACGGCAATCAATCTGTTCCACCATACGGTCATAGGAATACACAATTCCGGCTGCTTCAAATACGGACGCGGCACGTTCGCTGACAAGCTCGATATGACATTTTGCAATGCCAAGACAGGCCATCATACAGGCCGCAGCCTTGCCGGCGATTTTATCCCGCAAAAACAGTTCCTTTACCGGAAACGGTTCCTTCTGCAGAAAATCATTCAATTCAAAAAGAGGATGAAGCCAGTGAGAGTCACTGGTAAATATGACATTGTCCTGATAACTTATGATTAATGAATGCTCCACCGGACAGGTTATTTTAAAGAATCAGCCCCTGCGACTTACCTTACGCAACCGTTCTTCATCTATGATTTTAATTTTCCTCCCGTCCATGGCGATAATATGCTCGGAAGCAAACATGGAGAGTGTACGGATCGCATTGGAAGTCGTCATATTGGAAAGATTGGCCAGGTCTTCGCGCGAAAGATAGATACTGATAGTCGCCCCGTCTTCTTCCAGTCCATAGCTGTCGCGAAGGAAGAGCAGCGATTCGGCCAGGCGTCCGCGTATATGTTTCTGTGTGAGGTTTACCGTTCGTTCATCCGCAACGCCCAAATCTGCCGACAGTTGCCGTATAAAAAACATCGCCAGGTTCGGATTCCCGCAGATAAGCTGTTCCACAACCGTCATGGGAATAACACAGACCGTAGACGTCTCAAATGCCGAAGCATTCGTCAAGTATAACTCCTGTGCAAATGCGGCACGATAGGCAAAATACTGGATCGGCTTTATCATGCGGATAATCTGGCTGCGCCCGCCAACCCCGTCCTTATAAATTTTAACTTTCCCTCTCAGAAGACACATCATATCCACAGGCTCATCACCTTCGCAATAAATCATTTCATTCTTTTTAAAGTGCTGAATTTTTGAATTACTGCGCAGAATATCCCGTTCCTGTTCTGTAAGAACCCTCCAAACCTCTGACAGACTGGTCGATAAATCTACTATTTTTTTCTCCTGCTTAACCACAATTGTTGAATAACATACTTCCAGAGCACAAATATACAACATGCGTTTGTATTGATAAAACATTTCCGGGAAAAATTTTCACTCGCGATCCTGCGGCCTGACAATCATAAGGCCTTTTGTATGCGGCGACTGCCCCACATATTCCCGGACAGGCTGCGGATTAATAATAACCTTTTTTGCCGATGATGAGGCATGAATAAAAGTTAACTGCCCGGCATGGCGGTGTATGAACCCGACATGAGACACATCCAGCCCCTTGATATCCGTGACAAAACAAACAATATCGCCCTCTTTCACAGCATCTTCACCTGCCTTTATTTCAGCTTCCGGAAGAATCGAATAGACGTTTCTTTCTGAAATCTCACGTTCCTTTTTTCGCAGGATCCCCGCAAACCCGGAATTTGACTTCAGCTGACGATACCGCTCCGGGTGCGAAGACATAAAATCCAGATCCGGCTTATACGGCTTTCCGCCCGCTTCTTTTGTCACATCACGTACAAATCCGCTCTTTTCATTTTCATAGATCCAGTCCGTAAAATAATGTAACCGGCCGGTATAATCACTGACAATGCCGTTCCTGTATCGAATCTGCTGCAGCTTTTCACAGAAATCCTCAAATGCCGGATGCGCTGAACTTTTGACTGTATGCGAAAGGGCAAGCACCGTTTCTACAAAAGTAGTACAGTCAAATTCGCGCAGATTAACAGTCAGCTGTTCCGGCTCCTTTTCAAGTGTAGACGCCACATAAGGCCTGTCAAGAAAAAAACGTGCCGTTTCGATGATTACATCCGCAATCGCACCGGCGCCGAACGGTTCAATATGACTGACGTACTCATCAAAAATAAGGCGATCCTCCACCCTGTGCCGGCCCCGGCAGGGTAAACACAAAAGCATAAAAGCCAGCCATAAAATTACAAATCTAACGTTTAACATGCTGCCGACGATTCAAGCTGTATAATGATATTCATTTTTTTGACTTGCCTTTTTTATCCAGTAAATCCTGCAATTTGAGCATTTCGTCCCGATACTGGGCGGCTTCCATAAAGTCAAGTTGCCGGGCGGCTTCGGTCATTTGTTTTTTCGCCCTTTCGATGGCCTTTTCGAGCTGTCCCCGATTCATATACTGCACTACGGGATCAGCCACCAGCGACGGTTCATCTTCCACATAAGCAAAGGCTTCCGCCGGCTTCGGCTTCGTTTCCCCTAAAAGGGAAACCGTATTCTTAACAATCTGACGGGGCGTTATACCATGCTTTTCATTATAAGCCAGCTGTTTCTCCCGGCGACGGTTTGTTTCGTCAATCGTCCGTTTTATGCTCTCCGTCATGACATCGGCATAAAAAATAACCCTTCCGTGAATATTACGGGCAGCACGTCCGGCTGTCTGCGTCAACGAACGGTGCGAACGCAAAAAGCCTTCCTTGTCGGCGTCAAGTATGGCAACCAGCGATACCGAAGGCAAGTCCAAACCTTCACGTAAAAGATTCACACCCACAAGCACATCAAACAGACCGTTCCGCAAGTCATCCATAATCCGCACACGCTCCAGCGTTTCCACATCGCTGTGAATATATTCGCAACGCACTCCCATACGGATCATATAATCGGTCAGTTCTTCCGCCATGCGTTTTGTAAGTGTCGTGACCAGGACTCTTTCATCAATCTCCGAGCGCTGTTCGATCTCTTCCATCAGGTCATCAATCTGATTCAGTGTCGGACGCACCTCTATGACCGGATCCAGCAAACCGGTCGGACGTATAACCTGATCCACAATAACCCCCTCGCTCTTTTCCAGTTCATACTCGGCCGGAGTCGCACTGACATAAATGGAAGCAGGCACAAGCGACTCAAATTCGGCAAAGGTCAGCGGACGGTTATCCCGTGCTGCCGGAAGGCGGAATCCGTATTCCACCAGCGTATCTTTCCGTGAACGGTCCCCTCCGTACATGGCGCGGATCTGCGGTACTGTGACATGACTTTCGTCAACAACCAGCAAATAGTCATCCGGGAAATAATCAAGCAGGCAATAGGGGCGTTCCCCTTCCCTGCGTCCGTCGAAATAACGCGAATAGTTCTCTATACCGGCGCAGTGTCCCAATTCCCGAATCATCTCCATGTCAAATGTTACGCGTTCATGTAACCGTTTCGCTTCAAAAGACCTGCCGATACTTTCAAAATATTCGACCTGCTTCCCCAGATCAACAGCAATCTGGCTCAGGGCGGAATTTATCCGGTCCTGTGTCGTAACAAACAGGTTCGTCGGATAAACATTCAGGCTGTCCTGTTCGTCATATTCATATCCGGTTTGCGGATTAAATGAGGAGATACGTTCAATTTCATCCCCCCAGAACTCAATCCGGTAAGCCATTCCGTCATAACCTTCTATCGAAGGAAAAACATCGACCGTATCGCCGTTTACACGAAAACAGCCACTATGAAAATCAACTTTATTATTAACGTATAATGCATCCACAAAACGCCTCAACATCTTATCCCGCGGAATATGCATACCGCACTTAAGATAGACCACCTGCTCAGCGAATGCTCTCGGATCCGCCATACCGTAAATACACGATACGGATGAAATGACCACCACATCACGCCGCCCAAACAGCAGCGAAGCGGTGGCGCGCAAACGCAGTTTATCGATATCTTCATTGATTGCCAGATCCTTTTCTATATAGGTATCCGTCGCAGGGAGATACGCTTCCGGCTGATAATAATCATAATACGAAACAAAATACTCTACTGCATTATGCGGGAAAAAGCTTTTAAACTCACTGTACAACTGCGCTGCCAGGGTCTTGTTATGACTCAGGATCAGGGTCGGGCGCTGTACCTGTTCGATGACATTTGCAATCGTAAACGTTTTCCCCGAACCGGTAACTCCCAGCAGTGTCTGATAAGGCAGTTCCCCGTTTAGGCCATCCACAAGCGCCTTTATGGCCTCCGGCTGATCACCGGTAGGTTTAAAGGGTGATGAAATTTCAAAATCCATGAAACCTCCCGTTTTCCCTGAAAAGTTCTTCCACTGTGTCTATAAGCAACGATTTCCCGAAGCGGCGCGGACGGGACAGGAAATAAATCCTCCCATCCGTAATGATTCGATGGATATCCGCCTTCTTATCAACGTACAGATAATCTCTCTCCCTTAAGTTTGCAAATGACTGTATTTCTGTCGGCAATTTTTTCATGACGCTTTTTTATTGCAAATGTATATCAAATAATTCACACGGCAACTCTTTTTTTGAATAAATCGGAATGGGTACCCGTACGGATAAAATTAAGCACGCCCTCAAAGCCCGGAATTTCGCTGTTTAAAAATATACCGGATAATTAACCAATCCTGTTATATATGGGCTTCAAAACATCCGCCGTAATTGCCCTTTAATGGATGTGGAAAATATCCGGATGGCAAAGTTTCTGTTTTGCAGAGTGTTGTAATTGTTTCATCTATTAATGCCATATCATAATTGCGCTTGATGCACAACTTATAATCGAAAATCCCGTATTTTTGTAACCACACTTATCCTTCGTTGCTTTCCGGGATGCTGTCTTTACCCTTGAAGGTATAGGGTACCCCGAAAATATCGAAAACGAGTCACTGTGCTGAGGAGAGTGTTGTGTAAACATCTTTATATTTACCTTCGAAGTGTACCTTGGCGTATGTTTCTACCTTGCGGAGCATATCGTGTTCCGACCAGTATTTGCGCTTCTTCTTCCCGACTTCATCTACCATCTTTTGAAGGCGGGCAAGGACGATAAGGGAAACGAATATTACGAAAACCTTTCCTTTGACCGTCTGCCCGTTATGGTTCTTCAGCCGTCTCAAGTCCAGGAGGTTCTTTTCGTCGTCAAAATATAATTCCACGTCGTTTCGTTCCCTGTATTGTTCAAGAGCTCCGGACACTGTTTTAGCCGCAGTCGAGATCAATACCCAATAACAGCTGTCGCTGTTCATGAACTCCTGTATCGCTTCATCGTTGTAACTCACCTTACGCCCACGCGCCGGAGTGTTCCTGACGATAAAGTACCGGTCATACAAGGCCCTGTGAGATTCAACAATCTTGCCGCCGTTTTCCAGTTCGTCCTTCAAAGCCCTTAGTTTCTGCATGAAAGAGGCAATGACTTTATCCTTCCTCGCCGGATCGAAGTATAGATGATACCACGTTCGCCCGTGACAGGTGGTTTTGTAGATAGTCTTCTCGTACATTATGCTCCCGTTGTCATCCAGAAGGTGACCGGGATGGATGGGGCTATCGCGGTGTTGAGCGATCAGCTCCTTTTGCCAACCGACGCTGGAAGGAACCGGAATAGTAAATTTGTAGCCGCTGGCCGACAGAAGCCCGAGGTTATATTCACTGTAGAAACCGCGGTCCCCGACGAACGTGAACTTTGGAACCTCCATCTTCTTCATGATCGACAGGACATGATCCGGAATTACTTTGTCGGACATATCACCCGAGATCATCCTCTCTTTGTCGCGGTACGATACGTCTTCGTAGAGACAGGCCGTTCCATTTTTCGACTTTATTTCGATAATCCTTTTCCCCATGTGACAGTTGAATATGGTATAACCATTATTATCTGAGGAAAATAAGAAATAATCAAAATATTTCATTATTTATCAGCCAATTATAATAGATCGTCTAAAATGTGGTTACAATGGAACGGGATTTACAGTAATCATTTCAAAGCTTTCAATCTCGCTTTCTTTTACATCAATTTCGGTTTTGTTTAAGTCAGCATACTTTGGAGAACACCACCAGATATTTGACTCCGGCATACCGGAATATGAATAAATGATTATCTTTGTACCAGGATTTTACAAATACATAAGCCATGCAACAGTTAGGAATAGATACACAGTCGTTCGAGAAATTACGCAGCAGGAACTGCCTGTACGTGGACAAAACCGAATCCGTCTACCGGATGATCATGGGTGGAAGGGTCTACTTTCTCTCACGCCCCCGCCGGTTCGGGAAATCATTACTGGTAAGCACCCTCGAAGCCCTCTTCAAAGGGCAGAAAGCCCTGTTCGAAGGTCTCTACATCTACGACAAATGGGAATGGGAGGAATATCCGGTCATCAAAATCGACTGGACAGGGATCAACCATTCGACTCCGGAAGAAATGGAGAACAGTCTGGTTCTTTACCTGATTGATATTGCTCAAAATTATCAGCTTACTTTGGAAGCGAAATCTGCAATTGATTGTTTCAGGGAATTGATAGAATCATTACAGGAAAAAACCGGCAAAGACGTGGTCATACTGATTGACGAATACGACAAGCCAATTACCTCTCATCTCACCGATTCCCATTTGACAGCTATCCGGACAAAGGTTGACAATTTTTATCAGGTAATGAAAGGGTCGGACAACTATTTGCAGTTCGTTTTACTTACCGGCGTGTCGAAATTTTGGGGATCGTCGGTTTTTTCGTCATTTAACACCCCGCAGGATATTTCTTTGCGTAAGGAATATGCAGCGATCTGCGGATATACGCAGGAAGAACTGGAAAGTAACTTTACGGAATATATCGACCGCGCCGCCGAATATCTGAAAATCACAAGAGAAGATCTGCTGGAACAAATCAGCTACCGGTACAACGGCTACACCTGGGATGGAAAAACAGCGATCTACAACCCGTTTTCGATAATGAACTTCTTTGAAAACCGGAAGTTTGATAATTACTGGCCCAGCGCCGGCACGCCCTCTTTTCTGATAGATTTCATTCAGCGCAGCAACCGTATGGACGATGTCCTGAAGCCGATGGTTGTCAGTAGCTGGGTATTTGACGGATACGATCCGGCCAGTATCAGCGAAATACCCTTACTGTTTCAGACCGGTTATTTGACCGTCAAAAAACTGGAGTTGATAAACGGTATTCCCCGCTATACGCTCGGCATTCCCAATAAGGAAGTCAGCGAAGCTTTATTGACGCATCTGCAGAAAGCCTGCGGCACGTCGTCGCACATGGAATGAAAACAGCAACATGAAAACAACTATTAAAAATACAATACAATGAAAGCATTTCCGATTTGTCTTATACTGGGCCTGTTGTTTCCCTTTATGCAGGCCGGTGCGCAAACCGCGCCGTATTACCGCGATATTTACCCCGACACGTGGGTAGCGACCGATGCACTCGGACGCTCCATGCCGGGGATCGGCGAAGCCGGATCGGTGAAAACCGGCCAGCGCCGCGTCGTCGGTATTTTTTACATCACCTGGCACACGCAGGGGCTGGCCGGCATGAAAAGCCCCTACGAAGCCGATGTGACCAAAGTCCTGCAGAAAGCGCCCGA
>JAISCL010000327.1 GCA_031265585.1 Tannerella sp.
TCTTTTCAGCATGTTCATCAGGAAGTAGAGGTTTCCGTATCCGGTTGCTTCCGGACGGATCAGCGATCCTCCAAATTCCATGCCTTTACCGGTCAGCGTTCCCGTATTTTCGCGCGCCAACTTTTTGTACATTCCGTAAAGAAAACCGATTTCACGGCCACCAACACCGATATCTCCAGCGGGAACATCGGTTTCAGGACCAATATATCTCTGGAGTTCGGTCATAAAAGCCTGGCAGAAACGCATGACTTCCGCATTGGATTTTCCTTTCGGATTGAAGTCCGAGCCACCTTTTGCTCCACCCATCGGAAGGGTTGTCAGTGAATTTTTGAATGTCTGCTCGAAAGCCAGGAATTTAAGAATAGACGGGTTTACCGAAGCATGGAGACGCAACCCTCCCTTATACGGGCCGATTGCATTATTATGCTGTATGCGGTATCCCATGTTTGTCTGTACATTGCCTTTGTCGTCAACCCATGCGACGCGGAATGAGATAATACGGTCCGGAATACATAGACGTTCGATTAAATTGTTTTTTTCAAACTCCGGATAGGAGTTATACACTTCTTCGATAGATTCCAGCACTTCTTCTACTGCCTGATGATATTCCGGTTCATTCGGAAATCTTCTTTTTAAATTGTCGAGAACTTCTTTTACTTTCATGTTGTTTTTTGTTTTATATTAATTGCAGTTGCAAAGGTAACTGTTTTTTTTTAAAAGCAAGACTTTTATTACGAAAAAGTTGATTTTTTCAGGAAAAATGTTATTATAATGGACACTTTGTCTTATTTTTATTTGCGATGACATGAAAAATGTGACTATTTGAACATAAAAAAGAATTGAACAGGATCTGTTTTATGATTTTAGTTCGGAAATTTACATTATCTTTGTCCGCTGATACCGATATAAATGCAGCAAGAAGGCAGATGAATTTTAATACATTATTTGAAGTAGATGAAACGCCCCGTGATATTGCGGTTATAGAAAGCTTTAAGGAAGCAGGGATTCCTGTTGTCTTGTACGGGGCTGCGGCGGATGTGGCAGACTGGATTGTAAGGAAGTTGTCCTGTAATCGGATACCCGTGGCAGCGGTGGCGTATGATGAAGATGCTCCGCTGATGACGGCGTCTACAACTTTATTAAAAGACACGGAAACCGTAAGTGTAAAGGAGCTTGATGACAGATTTCCGTCTTATAATGTGATCCCCGGATTTGTAAAGGGATATGGCGCTGTTTCTGCCATAGCCGCCAAATTCAAGAATGCAAAACGGATCGCGTATCTCTCGGAAATATTTGATATGGAGCTTATGAATCTCTCCTTTGTCCGTGAGAACAGGATCTTCTTAGAGGAATTATATGAAAATTTGCAGGATTGGCATTCGAAAGATTCGCTTGTCGCCTATTTGCTGAGTAAGACCCGGCAGGATATGAAATACCTTCCTCCGGTCTTTGATAAAAATCAGTATTTTCCAAAAGGCATGTTTGAACTTTCCGGTCATGAATCCTACTTTGACTGCGGTGCGTTCACCGGCGATACGGTTGCGGAATTTTTTAAGGCGACAGGCGGTTCTTACCGTCATATCTGGGCTGTGGAGCCTGACCGGTCGAATTATGAGCAGTTAAAGAAGTATGTCCGGGATGAAGAACTCACCCGTATAGATCTCCTGAACAAAGGCGTCTACGGTTTTGCCGGGAAGTTACCTTTTCAGGAAGACGGGAATATGCTTTCGATGATTTCGGAAAGTGCGGATCATTCTGTCGAAGTGGATACGGTTGACCGTATAGCGGGCGATGATCCCGTTACTTATCTGAAAATGGATGTGGAAGGTGTGGAACTGATGGCCCTGAAAGGCGCGGAACAGACGATCCGGAGGAACAGGCCCCTCCTTGGCATCAGTATTTACCACCGGAAACGCGATTTGATTGATATACCGGGGTATATTAAGGAAATTGTGCCGGAATATAAATTCTATTTCCGGGTTCATAAAAAAGTAGCGATCGACACGGTTCTGTACGCTATTATAGAATAGGCTTTTAATATTTAACAATTCACATAAAATTATTTCATTATGGAAAACAAAGTTTTAAAATCTGCAATGGTTACTGTTGTGTCTTTTGTCTGTCTGTCTTCATTTGCACAAAAGACTTATCCCGAACCCGAAAAAATGAATCCCGGCATGTCCGAGTTCTGGCTGCCTCAACCTGCCGTGATCATTCCCGGAGATATAACGACCCATTCCGCTCCGTCGGATGCGATTGTTTTATTTAACGGGAAAGATCTGTCGGCATGGGAAAGTGTTAAAACAAAGGGAACTGCCGAATGGACGGTGAATGCCGACGGCACATTCACGGTGAATAAAAAGCATGGAGATATCCGGACGAAACAGGAGTTTGAAAATTTCCAGTTGCATATAGAATGGTGCATACCGGCTGATATCAAGGGGGAAAGCCAGGCCCGGGGAAACAGCGGTATCTTCCTGCAGGGAAAATATGAACTGCAGGTGCTGGACAGCTACCGGAACGAAACCTACTCGAACGGACAGGCCGGAAGTATTTACAAGCAATCGCGGCCACTGGTCAATTCCATGCGCAAACCGGGAGAATGGAACGTATACGATGTTATCTATACCGCTCCGGTATTTAAGGAAGACGGTACCTACCGCATTCCTCCGAGTGTAACGGTGATCCATAACGGCATTGTGGTGCAGAATCACACAACGATCGTTGGAACGACCGAGTATATCGGATTTCCCAGAGTAGAACGGCACGGCCCCGGTCCTCTTATCCTGCAAAGTCACGGCGATCCGAGTAAGCCGATCAGTTTTCGGAATATCTGGATCCGGAATCTTTAATTTTCAGTTTCCATATCCTGCCTGTTTAACAGTCCCGCGATTCCGGCAACGGAAAAGCGGGCTTTTTTTTATCCTGCTATTTTCCGGGTCAATGGAATATGACGGCAGTCGTGAAATCGGCTTTTTCAAGGATTGTATATTTAAACAGGGCCTGTGTTCAAATGACATTAACTTTCAATTTTCAACTCTCAATTTTCAAAGACTCTATCCTGCATCCAACTTCCTTTCCAGAGAACGCCAAGCCGAGCAGGACGATCTTTTTGCCTTTGCCCTGATATTTCCCGTAATAACCTGAGTTTTGGATAAGAAAAGTTCAAAAAAAAGTTGCATAATTGAAAATCTATTGCTATCATTACAGGTGAAAATCAATAAGATAAACTAAAATTTCCAATTATGCTTACC
>JAISCL010000328.1 GCA_031265585.1 Tannerella sp.
TGTTTTCATAAAAACTCCTTTTTGAGGAGAAAAACGAAGCAGGCTTGAGTTGAACAAACCAGATGTATTCCTTTTGAATCAACCAAATTTATTGCTTGCGGATTTTAGGTATATTTAAAAGTTGGGAGGCAATCAGCGTCCCCTTCCCGTCTTTCATTTGGCAATCCGGTCGACCACTACGGCAATGGCGCAGTCTCCCGTGACGTTACAGGCCGTGCCGAAGCTGTCCATGGCGATGTAGAGGGCGATCATCAACGCCTGCAATGTTTCGTTGAAGCCCAGCATGCTTCCGAGCAAGCCCAGAGACGCCATGATGGCTCCGCCGGGAACGCCGGGCGCCGCGACCATGGCAATGCCAAGCATCAGGATGAAACCTCCGAACTGGGACAGGGAAACGGGTTCGCCGGCCATCAGCAGTATCGCCATCGCACAGGCGACAATTTTCATCGTACTGCCGGACAGATGGATCGTTGCGCACAGCGGAATGATGAACACCGCGATATTTTCACGCACGCCGTTTTTCAATGTCTGCCTCAGCGTAACCGGAATCGTGGCGGCGGAAGACTGTGTGCCCAGCGCCGTCAGATAGGCCGGCAGCATATTCCGCAGCATCGTAAACGGGTTTTTCCTCCCAATGGCTCCCGCAACCGTAAACTGGATAAGCAGCAGCACAACATGCAGGACTAAAATAAACAGGATGACTTTCAGGAACATCATAATAATGGTTGCAACCTGTCCGCTCACGGTGATATTCAAAAAAATACCGAATATGTGAAGCGGCAATAAAGGTACAATCACCGCCCCGATCAGTTTCATAACGATACCCCGGAAGTCCGTAAACGCGGCCTGCAGTGTGTTTCCCTTTATGGAAGAGATGCCGAGACCCGTTACAAATGCCAGCAACAGGGAAGTCATGATGTCCATCAACGGCGGCATTTCAATCGTAAAGTAGGGTTTCAGCATCATGTTCTCCGGATTTTCCATAGCGGCAAGCTCCGTATTTTCCGTCAGGATATGCGGCAGGACAGCCGTTCCGGAAAACCAGGTGAAAAACCCGGAAAAAAGGGTCGAACCATAGGCGATCAGGGCGGTAAGAACAAGCAGACGCCCGGCGCCCTTCCCCAGCTCCCCGATTGCAGGCGCTACCAGTCCCAGGATAATTAAAGGAATAGAAAAGGATAAAAAATTGCCGAATAACGAATTAAACGTCACAAAAATACGCGCAATGCCCGCAGGCAGCAGCTGACCGGACAAAATGCCCGAAGCAATCGCAATCGCAACCCATCCTAATAACGATATATGAAATTTCCTGCTCATACCTTACTGTTTTATGTCGTGCCCGTTAGAAAACTTTTCAAATAAGTGCAAAAGTAAAAATAAATTGCGTTATCTTTGCACCCGTTGAACATTTCCGGTTAAATTTTCTTATGCAATGAAACTTACCATCTATAATACGCTGACAAGACAGAAAGAGATTTTCAAGCCTTTACATGAGCCTCATGCCGGCATGTATGTCTGTGGACCAACGGTATACGGAGACCCGCACCTGGGACATGCACGCTCGGCCATCACCTTTGACATTTTATTCCGCCTGCTGAAACAGCTGGGATATAAGGTGCGTTATGTACGCAATATCACCGACGTGGGACACCTGGAACACGATGCGGACGACGGTGAGGATAAAATCGCAAAAAAAGCGCGGCTGGAAGAACTTGAACCCATGGAGATCGTGCAGTATTATACCCTCCGCTATCACAAAGCCATGGAACGGCTGAATGTCTTGCCGCCCGGCATTGAACCCCGTGCCTCCGGCCACATCATCGAACAGATACAGCTTGTTGAGAAAATACTGGAAAACGGATATGCCTACAAAAGTGAAGGCTCGGTCTATTTTGATGTGGAAAAATATAATAAAGACCACCGGTACGGCATCCTTTCCAACCGGAATATCGAAGATCTGCACAATACGACACGCGACCTGGACGGACAGGCGGAAAAACGCAACCCGGTCGATTTTGCCCTCTGGAAGAAAGCGCAGCCGGAACACATCATGCAGTGGCCGTCCCCATGGGGTAACGGGTTTCCCGGATGGCACTGCGAATGTACGGCCATGGGAAAGAAGTATTTAGGTGAACAGTTTGATATTCACGGCGGCGGAATGGACCTGATCTTCCCCCACCACGAATGTGAAATCGCACAGGCGGTAGCCTCACAGGGCAGCGACATGGTTCGCTACTGGGTGCATAACAACATGATCACCGTCAACGGACAAAAAATGGGCAAGTCTTTGGGCAACTCCATTACCCTGGAAGAATTTTTCACAGGAAACCATCCGTTTCTGACACAGGCATACGCCCCCATGACCATCCGTTTTTTCATCCTCCAGGCTCACTACCGCAGTACGATGGATTTCAGCAACGAAGCGCTGCTGGCCGCACAAAAAGGACTGGAACGGTTAATCGAGGCGTACTTGCGTTTGCCGAAGCTGACGCCGTCGGAGTCCCCGTCCGTCGATCTGACAGGACTGCGCGGGAAATGCGAGGAAGCAATCTGTGACGACCTGAATACGCCGGTTGTCATCTCCCATCTCTTCGATGCAGGCAGGGTGATCAATACCGTACATGACGGTCACGGCGCCCTGTCCGCAAAAGATCTTGAAGAACTGAAAGCTGTTTTCCGGCTATTCATCGAAGACCTGCTGGGACTGCATACAGGCGCAACCTCTGCCGGCAGCCATGATGAGGCCTGTAAAAAGGCAATCGACCTCCTTCTATCCATACGTCAACAGGCCAAAGAAAAGAAAGACTGGGCGACAAGCGATAAAATAAGAAACGAGATGGCAGCCCTGGGATTCAAGGTAAAAGATACAAAGGATGGAACCGAATGGAGTTTTTAACGGAACTGAAAAAATGGATATAAAAGAGTTTTTCAAGAAAGATATCTTCGCGGCGGAGGCCGGCGTAGAGCTACTCGAGGCAGGCAACGGCACAGCGCGTGCACGTATGGAAATTTCACCCCGGCATCTGAACGGGGGCGGCGTATGCCAGGGAGGAGCCATTTTTACACTGGCGGACTTAGCCTTTGCCGCCGCCGTAAACAGCCATGCACAACTGACCTACTCGATCTGGGCCAGTATCCAGTTCTTCAAGGCAGAAAACAGGGGCTATCTTTATGCCGATGCGAAAGAAATTTTCAATCACGGCAAACTGGCTACCGCCGAAGTCCGCATCACAAACGAATCCGGAGAATTAATCGCCACCTTCAGCAGCACAGGATATCACAAAGGAACCCCGCTCCCATTCGACCCCATACAGTAATACTTCGCACAGCGTGGTTTTGTGCATTGCACACAAATCCTGGTCGGGTGGGGGATCCGTACCCCGGCTACTGTGCGTCTGCGCACCGACATTTCCTTTGACGGGAAAGACACCGGCCGGCGTTTTGAACTCATGGCGGCGTGGATTAATCCGCGTCTTCAGCACGGCCCCTGGAGCCACGAACTGAGCGGAGTGATTAATTAAGCGCCTTTACGTTTATATATATGTCAACAAATGCAAATAATTAAAGGAAATTTCCAGGCATATGTTTGGATAATCTTTTTTTTTACGTATATTCGCAGCTTCATATTAAGAAACTATTTAAAATAATGATGCCATGGCACGAAAAGTTACTTTGTACACAGCACAATGGGGGGATATGCCTCTCGAAACAATTTGTTTGAAAGCAAAAGAGTTTGGTTATGACGGACTCGAACTTGCATGTACGGAAAATCACCTGGACATAGAAAAGCTGAGTGAAGAATATTGCGAAACCGTTAAGGGAACGCTCGGAAAGTACGGACTGGAACTGCATACCATATCCAATCATACGGTAGGACAGTGTGTTTGCGACCGGATAGACAGCCGCCATAAATCCATCCTTCCGGCGCGTATCTGGGGAGACGGCGATCCGGAAGGCGTCCGCCGGCGGGCCGCCGAAGAAATGATCCGGGTTGGCGAGGCGGCACAAATGCTCGGCGTAAATACCGTGGTCGGCTTTACGGGCAGTCCCGTCTGGCACCTGCTATATTCCTTTCCACCCGTAGCGCCGGATGAAATAGCGGCCGGGTTCAGGGAAGTGGCAGACCGGTTTAAGCCCATACTGGATTCCTACAGCCGGAACGGTGTGCGATTTGCGCTGGAAGTTCATCCTACCGAGATCGCTTTTGACCTGTCATCCGCGCAGACACTGCTCGAAGCGCTTGATTATCATCCCGCTTTCGGATTTAACTATGATCCGAGCCACATGGGATACCAGGGCGTTGATTACGTCGCCTTTATCGAGCAGTTTGCCGAAAGGATCTTCCACGTACACATGAAAGACGTATGGTGGTCTGACGCTCCTGCACGGGCCGGCGTATTTGGCGGTCACCTGCCCTTTGGTCATCGCGACCGTTTCTGGGATTTTCGCAGCATGGGGCGCGGAAAAATCAATTTTGAAGAAATTATACGCGCACTGAACCGGATTAACTATCAAGGCCCCCTGTCGGTTGAATGGGAAGACAACGGAATGGATCGCGAACATGGCGCTGCCGAATCGTTGCAGTTTGTGAAGAACGTAGATTTCAGACCTTCCGGCCTGGCCTTTGATGCGGCATTTGAAAAAAAATAATTTTAAAAATAAATACAATGGCAAAAGAAAACATTTCGAGAAGACAGTTTATTTCACGTTCTGCACTGATCGGCACTGCAGGAGTCGCAGGGGGCGTGACCGGTTCGGGAATCATGCTATCATCCTGCAGCAGTGAAGCTAAAAGCAAGTATGAGCCGCTTCAGTCGGAGATCCCGGTTATTATCCCGGAAATGGGCGACAAGGCGATCGACGGGAAACCGCTTCGCGCCGGTATCATCGGGTGCGGAAGCCGTGGCTCGGGAGCCGTGAATAACTTCCTGGATGCGGCCGACGGCATTACGGTTGCAGCAATGGCCGATATTTTTGAAGACCGGCTCGAAACGCTCCGGAAGCACCTTCGTGAAAAGAAAAAGATGGAAGTGCCCGACAGTAAAATACATTATGGCTTTGAAGCGTACAAAAAGGTTTGCGACGATCCGGACCTGGACATGGTGATCATCGCCACCCCCTCCATTTTCCATGCAGACCAGGCAAGATATGCCATAGAAAAGGGAAAGCACGTATTTTGTGAAAAAGCAGCGGGCATTGACCCGGTCAGCTGCCGAACCTTCAGTGTTGCCGTCAAGCAGGCGCAGGCAAAAGGCCTTTGTCTCCAGACCGGCGCCCAGCGTCATCACCAGCGTTCGTATATCGAATCTTACAGGCGGGTGCGCGAAGGCATGATCGGTCAGATCACCGGCGGGGTCGTGAAGTGGAATCAGGGTGCGATGACTTATCGCAAACGCCGGCCGGAATGGACGGATATGGAATATATGCTGCGCGACTTCTTCAGCTGGAACTGGCTCTGCGGTGATCATGTCATCGACCAGCTGGTTCATAATATTGATGTATTTACCTGGTTTTCGCACCTCAAACCGGTTTCGGTCGTCGGTATGGGTTCCCAGCAGCAACGCCGGACGGGAGATATCTTTGACAACTTCTGCCTGGATATTATGTACGAAGGCGGCGTAAGGGTGAATGCGCAGGCGCGTCAGATAGAAGGCTGCAGCAATGACGTAAGTGAGACGATTATCGGCACGCAGGGTGTCTGGACAAGTAAAAATAATGAGATGTCCATCCGTGATCACGACGGGAACCTGGTCTGGAAATATGATTCCGAAGCAGAGAAGGCTCAATATAAACAACGGGACCCGTACGTACTGGAACACATGGATCTGATTAATCACATCCGCTCGGGGAAATCCATGACACAGGAGGCCGAAACGCTCGTGGTATCCTCTCTTACAGGAGCCATGGGACGCGAATCCGCCTATACCGGAAGAGAATACCGGTGGGAGGAATTTCTGGTTTCCGATCTTTCCTTAATGCCGGAAGAATTGCATTTGGGCAACATCAAGGATTTTGCAACGAAATATGTTCCTCCCAAAATGGGAAAGCCGGCGCCGGATATGAATTAGATAAATTTCGAATCAATGAAAAAGAAAATCTTAACGGTTTTGGCCGCAATAGCTTTAGCAGGCGCGTTTAGCTGTTCATCGGAAAACAAACCTTTAAAAGCGCTTATTGTGACAGGGCAGAACAACCATGCGTGGGAAGTGAGCCATATTGCGATCAAACAGATACTTGAAAACTCCGGACTTTTCGCGGTCGACATCGCCGTATCACCTGCGAAAGGCGAGGATATGAGCGCTTTCAAGCCTGATTTTTCCGCATACAAACTCGTAGTCCTTGACTATAACGGCGACCGGTGGCCGCAGGAAACAGATGCAGCTTTTCTTGATTATATCAATAAAGGAGGAGGCCTTGTCCTCTATCATGCAGCGGATAACGCTTTCCGGGAATGGACGGAATTTAATAAAATAATTGGCTTTGGCGGCTGGGAAGGACGTAATGAAACCGATGGCCCGTATATTTACCTGAAGAACGGCGAGCTTGTCTACGATAACTCTCCCGGAGCGGGAGGTTCCCATGGTGCCCAGCATGCGTATGTTCTCAATGCCGGCAATGCGGATCATCCGGTCATAAAGGGTCTGCCTGCGAAATGGCGTCATGCCAGAGACGAGTTGTATGACCGCATGCGTGGCCCCGGAAAAGTGAAAGATATCCTCTACTGGGCTTATTCGGATCCGGAAACCGGAGGATCGGGACGGGATGAACTTTCCATCTTTACCGTTGATTATGGAAAAGCGCGCATTTTCCATACAACTTTGGGACATGCCGGTAAAACGTTGGCCGATAACACGGCGATGCAATGCGCCGGTTTCCAGACGACGCTGCTTCGCGGAGCCGAATGGGCTGCCACCGGAAAAGTAACACAGCCGATCCCTGCAGATTTTCCAACGGAAACAAACGTATCGTTACGGAAAGATTATAAGGAATAATTATTGTATGATCTGATTATTTTGGGAGCCGGTGCATCGGGACTGATGGCGGCTATTCAGGCAGCCGGAAGGGGCCGCCGGGTGCTGGTGCTGGATCATGCGAAAGAGGCCGGGAAAAAGCTCCTTGTGTCGGGCGGCGGAAAATGCAATGTAACAAACCGGCAGATCACAGTTTCCGATTATTTCGGAATGAACAGCGCCTTTTGCAGCGATGCACTTAAGCGGTTTACAGCCGGCACAGCGCTGGATCTACTGCGAAATGCAGACATACAGACAGAAGAACGGGATTACGGACGTGTTTTTTGTAAAAAAAATGCGTCCGCAATTGTTTTTTACCTGGTTCATACGGCTGAAAATTCAGGTGTACGTTTTGTTTTCAATACAACTGTTTCGGAAGTGTCGTACACGACCTGTTTTCGCGTGAAGTGTGAACTTGGAACTTCACACGTGCAACAGGAACGGAAAGGCGAACAGCTCTATGAAGGATCGCACCTGCTGGTGGCAACCGGCGGTTTGGCCCGGCCACAGCTTGGCGCCACAAACTTAGGCTATGTGGTAGCCCGGCAGTTCAGGCATAAAATCAGTCCGCTAAGACCCGCACTTACAGGTTTTCTTCTCCCGCAGGACTCGCCGCTGATGAATCTGCAGGGTATCAGTCTGGATGTGCGGCTTCAGATCAATGGAAAAGGATTTGTCGTAGAAGAACCGTTATTGTTTACACATAAAGGGATCAGCGGCCCTTCCGTATTTCAAGTTTCCTGTTTCTGGGAAAAAGGAGATGTTGTGACCGTCAATTTCCTGCCATCCGGAGATCTTATCTCACAAATGCATGATCCTTCAAACGGGAAGTGGATTGTCAAAAGTTTAATCGCACGGTTTTTACCCGAAAGACTGGTCAGGGCTGTTATTCCGGATCATTTACCGGATCGGAAAGTAGCCGGATTGAGTAAGAAAGACCGCGAAACGATTGCGGAATGTATACATTCGTATGCTGTTCGCCCCGAAGGAACCGAAGGCTTTTCGAAAGCGGAAGCTACCTTGGGAGGGGTCTCAACAGATCAAATAAATCCTGCAACCATGGAAAGTTTACTGCAAAAAGGATTATTTTTCACCGGTGAAGTAATAGATATAACCGGAAAACTGGGCGGCTATAATATTCACTGGGCCTTTGCCTCAGGCTATGTCGCAGGACAGTCTGTTTGAGATAGGCTCGAAATGTTTTTTTTCGCTTGATGCCAGATATCCGCCCACCGAAAAACCGATGACGCCTACCTTGTCCGGAGCAATCTTCTATTCGGTGGTGATTTAAAAAGTATGCTATCTCTCTTATACATAACCGAAGTTAATATAAAAGAAAGCTAAGTTGAAAGCTTTTAAGTGGTTCCGTATTATTTTTGAAAAACAGCAGGTTTTTCTGAAAGCCCGTCTGATACGATGCCTTAACCGACAATTACTTCCCTCAATACCTACTGTGTACCTCTTTCCAATTATATGATTATTTGACTGAAAAGCAATAATAAAGCTTTCCCGGTTATCCGTACAAATACAATCATAACTGACTCCTGCCGCAAGAAGTCTTTTTCGTAATTTTTTAGCTGTTTTTAAGTCTTGCTTCCCCCAAACAAAGGATATAATTTCACCCGTTTTCCTGTCGTAAGCATAAATCAACCAGACTTTATTTTTCTTTTTTCCTGCATGAGTCCAGAACTCATCTACTTCTAATGAGGTATAATGATGACGTTTCGCTATGATTCTATAATGGGATTTAACAAGTACAGACAGCACTTTACCGATACTAATTCCCTCTATTACTGATATATCTCTAACTCCAATGCCTTGATTCATCATCAACAATATACGTTTTATCAGCGTGACTGTCTTTATAATCCAGAGCATAGTCGCCAATGAACTGACGTCCACAATTTTTGTGCAAATAATGCTGCTTCCCGGAGTGGTTTTTACCATTTTTCTTTATTTTTGTCCCTTGGCAATGGGGGCAATACCGTTCTATCTTTATTTTCATGAAACAAAAATACAACTTATTCCTTCATTGTCATCTGTTTATAGCAGCATACTTTTTAAATCACCACCGATTTTAGAAGTCGTCTTTGGATTGCTTAATGGTAGTGAGGTCGGCTCGACGGAAACCGGTTATGCTGGTAGCCGGTTATCCGTCGACATGCCATCGGCCGAAGGGATTACGGTCTATGTGCTCAGGCGACGCAGTCGTATATCCCTTCCTCTGTCCGGCTCACAGCAGTTTGTTAAACTTCCTGCGATATTCGGAAGGCGAGAGGCCGGTGTTTTTTTTGAACTGTTTGTTGAAATGGCTGAGGTTGTTGTAGCCGCTGTCCAGACAGACCTCCAAGACAGACAGGTTGTTATTCATAAGCAACTTGCAGGCAAAATCCGTTTTGATGCGGTTCAGATATTCAAAAAGCGTCATGCCGGTATTCGACTTGAAAAAACGGCACAGGGCGTTTTCTGTCATGCTGGTGATTTCCGCCAGCCGTTTCAGGTCAATATCATACTTGTAGTTATTCATCAGGTATTCATGGATTTTGGCGACACGCTTGTTGCCGGGCATGAAGCGTGTTTTCATATATTCCTTACTGGCCAGCGGTTTCCAGTGCACGCTCTTTCCGATCAGGTCCAGAATCATATAAAAATGGATGAATCGTTCAAATCCGCTCATATAAGGCATCTGGAGCATCCATTTGCTGATCTCGTTCAGCGTTTCGCCGGTGATCTGCAACCCCCGTTCGGAAAGCGCCAGTGCACGGGCGACGTTTTTAAACTCCGGCAGGGCAAGCTGTTGCGGATGCAGGATGTCGGGAGTGAACTGCAAAAAAACGCTCTCAAGCGCACGCGGGACGACGGGCGACTCCCGGTCAGCAATCCAGACGTGCGGCAGGTTTTTCCCGATGAAAACCAGGTCGCCCGGCTGAAAATCCTCGATCGAATCGGCCACAATCCGCTTGCCGGTACCTTCGGTTATGAAACTGATTTCATAATTGTTGTGATAGTGCCAGTTGTTTTTTTCCAGGTCGTCGAGATAGATTCCGATGAAAAAAGATTCGTCGTCACGCAACGGTGTTTTTTCAAATACAGCAATCATAATAATGATTTTTGTGCAAATATACGGTAAAATGTCAATATAGCACCGGAAATAGCGAAAATAAATGTAGCTCGTCCCCATCCGATACGCTATTTTTGCGGGCATTAAACAAACTGTTTTTGCATTATGAAACATAAAGCTCTTGTGATAACCGATCCGAAGGAATTGCTGTTCGGAAAGGCGCCCAGGCCGGTCAAAACACGTCGCGGACTGATAATCGGAGGCGGGAAAGTGTATTCCGAACTGAATTTCACGCTCCCGACCATCACCATCGAAGACCGTACGCTCCCGGAAGTGTACCGGCATTACCGCGAAATAGCGGAAAATGCGCTGCACCGGGCGGTGGAACTGCATTCAAACGGCGTCGTGCTGGAATTTGAAACGCTGCTCGAGATGACGCAGCGTCCCCAAATCGGCATCGAAATCGTGAAGATCATGAACGGCATTTGCGAAGACTACTTCCAAAAGGAGGGGCTTATTTCCGAAATACGTCTTACGCCCAACGACCTGCGCGAGTTTGAGCGTCCGGCGCGGCAGCGGACAACCGCCCTGCTGGAGCCGATGATGGAGCTTTTTGAACAGGGCATGATGGAAGGCGGCGACCTGCTGTCCATCGAGAGCACGGGCGGAAAGGAAGTGTCGGACGAAGCGCTGATGATGTGCGACATCAAGACGCTGGTTTTCGCCCTGGCCGTACTGGGCGTCCGGGATATGCGGTTCCTGTGGCAGAAGATTGTCGCGCTCGCCCGGGCGCACGGCAAAATTGCGGCAGGCGATTCGGCCTGCGGATTTGCCAACACCGCCATGGTGCTGGCCGAGAAAAAATACATCCCGAAAGTGTTTGCCGCGCTGGTGCGGGTCATTTCCGTCGTGCGCTCCATCGTCGCCATCGAAGAAGGCGCGACAGGCCCCGACAAGGACTGCGCCTACGAAGGGCCTTTCCTGAAAGCCATTACCGGCATCCCGATTTCGATGGAAGGCAAAACGGCGGCCTGCGCCCACCTCAGCCCCGTCGGCAACATCGCGTCGGCCTGTACGGATCTATGGAGCAACGAATCGGTACAGAACATCCGGCTGCTTTCCGGAATGGCGCCCACGGCTTATCTGGAACAGTTGGAATACGACGTGCGCCTGATGAACGAAGCCCTCCGGGAAGGAGACTTGCCCACCCGCACGCTGCAACACCTGCTGGTCGCGTCGGACATTTATACCGACCCGCAGGCGCTGGTGCTTGCGCCCGAAAGCGTGATCCGCATTTCGCAGGCGATGGTGAAAAACGATTCTTATGTGGCCAACGCACGGGACGGCGCGCTGGTGGCGCTGGACATCATGGAGGAAGCCATCCGGTCGGGACAGATGGTTCTTTCGGAGATGGAAACCGCCTACCTCGGCACATTGCGCGACGAACTGAACGGCATCCCCGACAGCGAAAGCGATTTCATCGAAATGATGATGCCCCTGCTGGATACAAGCAAATTTATCCCTTCGGAATACGGATTATAAAAAACGCACGTTATGACATCCAGGGAAATAACACAGCAAACCCTGCACCACAGGGACAGCGGCCGGATTCCGGTCGATTTCGGCGCAACCTCCGTCACCGGCATCCACTGCCGCACGGTAGAAGCCCTGCGCCGGCATTACGGCCTGGAAGAGAAACCGGTACGGATCATCGAGCCGTTCCAGATGCTGGGCGAAGTCGATGAGGAACTTCAGGAAATCATGGGCATAGACGTTGTAGGCGTCTGGGGCCGGGAAAACATGTTCGGCATAGACGAAACGCGCCTGCACGAGCAGGTTACGCCCTGGGGACAGGTCGTACGGATCGCGGAAGACATCGACCTGACGCCGGATCAAAACGGCAATGTGTACATCTATGCCAGAGGCGACCGCCGGTATCCGCCAAGCGCCGTCATGCCGGAAGGCTGTTTTTTCGTTAACGCCGTCGAGCGGGGTGCTCCGGTGGACGATGAAAAACTGTCGCTGACGGATAATCTGGAAGAATTTGGACACCTGACGGAAGAAGACCTGTCGCACTTCGAGCGCGAAGCAACCCGGGCAGCCGCTACGGGAAAAGCCGTAGTCGCCGGATTTGGCGGGACGGCGCTGGGCGACATTGCCTTTGTGCCCGGCATGGGATTGAAGGAACCCAAAGGCATCCGGGCTGTTGACGAGTGGTACATGTCCACCGTCTTGAGGGCGGAGCATATCGGCCGGTTATTTGAAAAACAGATAGACGTGGCCATCGAAAACTACCGGCTGCTGTGGGACAGGGTAGGCGAAAAAGTGAACGTGGTCTTTACGTGCGGCACCGATTTCGGTACGCAAAATTCGCAGTTCTGTTCCCGCGAAACCTTCCGCGAACTTTGGCTGCCGCATTACAGGCGGATGAACGACTGGATCCACAGGAACACGTCATGGAAAATATTCAAGCACTGCTGCGGCTCGATTATCCCACTCATTCCGTCGCTTATTGATGCCGGATTCGACATCCTCAATCCGGTTCAAATCAATGCTAAGGACATGGATTCGCAGCGGTTGAAAGATGAGTTCGGCGATGCGCTGACCTTCTGGGGAGGAGGCGTTGACACGCAGAAAATATTGCCCGCCGGGACGCCCGAACAGGTGAGGGAACACGTACTGAGGCAGTGCGAAATATTCGGCAAAAACGGCGGCTTTGTCTTTAATGCCGTACACAACATTCAGGCCAATGTGCCCGTAGCCAATGTGGCAAGTATGATTGAGGCCCTGAACAGTCTGCGGAAATGAAATGAAAGGAAATGATTTGAAACAACGATAACCAATTAAAAACTTTTTGTAAAATGGAAAATTTGAATCAATTACACGACGCTATTTTAAAGGGGAATCTGGCGCTGGCCGTCGAAACGACCAGGATCGCCATCGAACAGAAGGCCGACATCAAATCGATCATCGAAGATTACATGTCCAAGGCAATGGACGAAATCGGACAGCGGTTTGAGAGCGGAAAAGCCTTCGTGCCCGAGCTGCTCATGTCGGCCCGGGCGATGAAAGGCGCGCTGGAACTGCTGCGTCCCCTGCTGGCGGGCAGCGACATCCCCCGCGCAGGCACCATCGTGAT
>JAISCL010000011.1 GCA_031265585.1 Tannerella sp.
AATATATCATTATGAAACAAACAAATTCAAACAAACGATGGGTAACAGGCATACTGATCCTGTTCTCCCTGGCGATATTTTCATGTTCGGAAAACCAGATCGGACAGCCGCCCACCGACAAGACCCCGCCCGCGGCGCTCAGTAATGTCAAAATTACTCCCATGAACGGCGGCGCTTATATTACCTATTCCTTGCCCCGCGAAGATGATATCTCGTATGTGAAATGCGAATTTACGTATGCCGGCATCACCCGTACGGTACGCTCGTCAATCTACAAAAATTACATGGAAGTGGAAGGCCTCGGCGAACCGGAGGAAATCGAGCTTCGGCTTTACGTCGTTGACCACAGCGAAAACCTGTCGAAAGCGCATACCGAAAAATTCATCCCCCTGGAACCGCCCATGACGGCGATCATGAGATCCTTCCGTATAGAACCGGTTTTCGGCGGCGTAGAAGTAACCTGGGAGAACCCGGCAAAAGCTATGGTAGGCATCTCCTTCCTCGCAGCCGCCGATAACGGCGAACTGGAACTCAAGGACATGGTCTTCTCCTCCCTCGCGACAGGCTCCAAAAAGCTCCGCCCGTTCGATACCTCCCGACGCCTTTTCGCCCTGAGCATTACCGATAAATACGAAAATCTTTCGGATACGTTCCGTACCGAAGTCGAACCGTGGTACGAAGTGATGCTCGACAAGTCGCGGTTCAGCAGTCCGGCGCTGGCAGGCGATAACGTCTCGGTGAACGACAACCGTCCGATCGAAAAAATCTGGGACGGCGTCCTCGACGACCCCGACAAGTACCACGGCTGGCACACCGATGCCGCCGCCGGCTACACCATCCCGCAGCATTTTACCGTTGACCTCGGCGTCATGGCGCAGCTAACGCATCTGACCCTGTTTGAACGCGGCGAGATTTATCCCTTTGCACAGCACAATCTGAGGCTGTTTGATATATGGGGTACGGACGAGTTGAAAGCCGAGCGGACCGACGCGGAGTACTTCAACAGCAATGAATGGAAAAAAGACTGGACACTGCTCGCACAGTGCGAAGTCGTTAAGCCTTCCGGCATGCCTCCGGGAACGAATACCCCCGAAGACCTGGCCGCACACGATGCCGGCTTTGATTTTGATTTCCGGCAGGACGTGCCCAAAATGCGCTATATCCGCTTCGAAGTGCACGACACCTGGGCGCATACCCCGGCCATGCACATGGCGGAAATATCCGTATATGGAGATGACAGATAAAGAGATTAATTCATTTAGATTTTTTTGATATGAAAAGAACAGATTTTAAATTGACGGCAATCCTGTCCGTATGCCTTATGATATCCCTGCTTTCGTGCGAAAACATGAACAGCATACACGAAAAATATTACGACCGCGGCGAAACACTGTACATCGGCGTAGCGGATTCGGTAAAAGTACTTTCCGGATTCCACAAAATCGGCTTTGAATGGAAAATAAACACAGACCCGCGCATCACACAGACCGTAATCTACTGGAACCGGCGGGACACGAGCGTAACCATCCCCGTGGCCCGGACAACCGAAGGCGAAATGTGGCTGAAGGCTCTCCTGAACGACATCGACGAAGGTGAATATATCTTTGAATTTGAAATGCAGGATGACAACGGCCACATCTCCAAATCGACCGAAGTCGCGGGCGCCGTGCTGGGCGATATCTATGTGGAAAACCTGCGCAACCGCGGCGTCAAGGAAATTGCCAAACTCGAAACCGGCAACATGCAAATCACGTGGGAAGCGGTATCGGCAACGGCTAATACGCTGCTTTATTCGGTCGTGGAATACGTCGATTCCGAGGGCCGTCAGATGGAGCGGGAAGTCCCGAACGACGAGGATGTAACCCTCTTGCCCGGCCTCGAAACCGGCGATGATATAAACATTTACACGATTCATTTGCCGGAAAACGGCCTCGAAACGTTCATGTCGTTGCGGCGGCGGTTTACGATGCCGAAATTTGAGCGGGAGCTGGCAAAATCGCGCTTTGAAGCAGCCTTCAAACCCGGCGACAACACAACGCCGGCCCCCGGCGATTCCGACGGAGCATGGGCTAACACCTGGCCGGTCGGCGACAATCGCGACATACGCCAGCTATGGGACAATAATACGAGAAACGACGCAGTAAACGGACGGCGCGGCATCCTGCACACGAATGACCAAAGCACGCAATGGGCGAATGCCAGGTTCAAATTCCCGCACAAGTTCACGATTGATATCGGAACGCTGGCTACGCTCAGCCGTCTGCACCTTTGGCCCAGAACCGATAACGGCTCGTTCACCGGACACAGTCCCCGATACTTTGAGATTTGGGCGACCGACGTGCCGAAAGAGATTTCGGATTTCGAGAATCAGGCTGCTTACGAAGCGTATTACCGTACCACTTACGCAGAGCATCGCCCGGTGGACAACCAGATCCGTACAAATCCGAACGGCGACGCCGCCCATAGTGCTGACGGCCCCCTGTTTATTGCCCCGGCGCCAGCTCCGGGTACGTACAACTGGCAGCAGGACTGGATCAAGCTCGGCGATTTCGAATGTGAGAAACCTTCGGCAATGAATCACAACCAGCGCAATGACGCCGACAATGCCATCTGGCAGGAAGGATTCGACTTCTCCTTCCCGGAGACCGGCAAAAAAGTGCGTTACATCCGTCTGGTACTTAAATATCCGAACTGGGATCATACGAACTGTATCAATCTGGGCGAAATTACCCTTTACGGCGACGATATCTAACAGCAAAGCACAAGCCGGCTTCTTTGTCCGGCGCAGTCTCCGGAGACTGCGCCGGGCGGGAAGCGAGGCTCCAGCTTGATGTCGTCAACTTAAGGGGAAAAAATAGAAAAAGCCATTGGACGTTCATAATTCATAATTCTCAAAAACGGATTTATTCATATTAAAATAAAATCTATATGGCAGAAAATAAAAACAAGGTGATGGTCGAACTTTATGACGCACCATTGACACAAAGGAAAGACGACCGTATCGGTCGCGTAGTGAGTAACGGTTCAGCCGGCATCAACGACCTGGTCGCCGACGCCGTGGAACGTGGAACAGACCTCAGCCCCGTTACGCTGCTGGCGTCTTATGATTTACTGAAAGGCACCGCAATGCAGCGCGCCCTGCGTGGACATCGGGTGGAATTTGGCCTGGGCATTACCTACATCGAATCAACCGGCGTCTTCATCGGCGACGCCGCCAAGTGGGATTCTTCCAAAAACCGCCTGGTCGCCAAGCTCCTTCCGTCGAAGGAACTGCGCACATCGTTGAAGTCTGTCGAAGTCACGGTACTGGGCATGGCGCGTGTGCCGAACATGATCAGCTCGGTCGAAGACGTCGTTACCGGAGAGGTAAACACCAGCCTCACACGCGGCGGCATGGTACACATTCACGGCAGCAAGATCAAAATTTCCGGCAGCAGTCCCGAAACGGGTCTCAAGCTCACGCCCACGAACGGCGGCGACTACTTCCCCGTTCCAACCACGGCCATCGGCATTAACGACCCTTCACGGGTAAGCTTCGTTGTTCCGCCCGACCTGCCCGACGGCGAGTACCTGCTCAGTATCGTCACGCAGTACTCCGGCACCCTCAACGGGTTGAAGAACCCGCGTACGGTGAAACTGGAATATCCCTTGCTGGTTGAATGACAGGCCGTTTCGGTAAAGTGCACACAGTGATAGAGCGGGAGTAGATGTTACTCCCTGCCGGGAGTAGATGCTACTCCTTCCCGGGAGCAGGTGTTACTCCCTGCCGGAAGTAGATAAATGCACCCGTTTAGCACACGGATGACACGGATTTAAAAAGATGAACGCGGATTTATCTGCGAAAATCGTGAAAATCGTGTCATCTGCGTGTTATATGAATTATTTGATATACATTTGCGATAAAAAAGCGTCATGAAAAAATTACCGATAGGAATACAGTCATTCGGCAAACTGCGGAAAGGAGATTATCTGTACGTCGACAAAACGGCGGATATTTATCGAATCGTCACCGGTGGGAATATCTATTTCCTGTCCCGTCCGCGTCGCTTCGGGAAATCGTTGCTGATAGACACCATGGAAGAACTTTTCAGGGGAAACAAAGAACTGTTCGAGGGACTTTACATCTATGACAAGTGGGACTGGACGCAGCAATATCCGGTGATACGGATTGACTGGACGGCTATCAGTCATTCCTCAAAAGAGGAAACGGAAGAAAGCATGTCTGTTTTTCTCAAAGGCATAGCCGGAAATTACGGAATTGCACTTTCCAACAGGCTGGCATCCGATCAGTTCGGGGAATTAATTAACGGAATATATCAAAAAACCGGACAACAGGCAGTTGTTCTGATTGACGAATACGACGTTCCGATACTGGACGCCATCGGCAAACCGGAAATGACAGGAATTTGCGAATTCCTGAGGGATTTTTATCGGAGATTGAAAGCCTGTGACAACTATTTGGAATTCGTATTCCTGACTGGAGTATCGAAGTTTTTGAAGTATTTTATATTTTTAGAACTGAACAGTGTGAACGATATTACGATGAATAAAAAATATGCTTCGCTCTGCGGTTACACGCAGCAGGAGCTGGAACATTATTTTTCGGAGTGCGTTGATGATATTGCCCGTAAGAACGGGATGCCGGTCGAAGCTATGCTGGACAACGTC
>JAISCL010000045.1 GCA_031265585.1 Tannerella sp.
GCCTGATTGCCTTTTTGAGCCGGAGCACGGGACAGACCATCCTCATCGGTACGGGATACGTTTTGGCGTCGTCGGTGCTGCTGTCCATTCTGGGGTCGTTCGACGCATTCGGCGCCATAGCGAAAATCCTGCCGCAATACTACGCGACGGCACTGGGCAATTTCCCGGATGAAATGATACCGCTGGCTGTCGGCGCAATAGCTGTCAGCGTCGTTTATTCCGTTGCCACGATTTGGGTTGGGAGCAGCGTGTTTAAGAAGGTGGATGTGAAATAAAATCGAAATATATTGCAGGACGTAGAAAACCGGAAGCCGCTGCGCTGAAACTTTACAAAAGCAAATCCATTTACGACCGGCTGTATTTTTTCGGTTTCATTCCGATATGCCGTTCAAACACTTCAGTAAAATGGCTTAAATTGGAAAAGCCAAGACGATAGCCGACTTCGGACACCGAAAGTTTTTCTTCCTTTAGCAGTCTGGCGGCTTCTTTCATCCTGAAATCCTGATAGTAGCTAAAAATACTGTCTCCGAAAATCTGCCTGAACAGACGCTTCAACTTTGACTGGCTCATATTGGCAAACAGCGATAACTCTTCGATGGTTGATGTCGCAGTCAGGTTTTCGAACATTCGTTCCCTTACCTTATAAACCGTCTGAATATCCTGAATATTTAAAGGATAAACCTTTTTCTCCTCACGTTTTCTCAATTCTATTAATAAACGGCAGATAAGCTCTTCCGCCTTTACCCTGTAAAAAAACAACTCGAACGACCTGTCTATTGTTTCATCTACTATTTCACTGGCTATCTTTTGCAGGGTGGGAGAAACAATCTGTTCGAACAGCAACAGTTGATTGTTCCGCAAAATGTTCTGCACAACAGGTATTTCGTCCGGCGAAGGAATTAATTCCCGCAGGTAGTTGGCATCAACTACAATATAAATGGATGCCCTGTTAACCTTGCCCGGTATAACAATACTGGGATTCAGACCCATTGTCGAAACCTGTACGGACGGCAGTTCCTTTACCTTACCCCCTGCCGGTACCGCATTCGGACTGTCAATGACATTCTGGAATTTGAAAAAGACCATCTGTTCGGACAGGTTCCGTGCAGGAGGGTTAATGGCAATTTCCCTGTTTAATACATGGTTGTTAATCATCATGCCGATATGTTCGTTGAACACAAAGCAGGCTGAATATCCCTTCCCGAACTGTTCGGGAATGACCAGCCTGTTGTTTTCGACCTTTGTTCCCAGCAGTTCCGCGAATGGCTCCAGTATGCCTCCTGACGGCATTGTTGTTTCAGACTCTTCTATCATGACCTGTTCCGGTTATTTTGTGGACAAAAGTAGTTATTTTATTTCATTCAAGCCGCATAATTTTGCACTCTGAATTTAGAACGAAAAAAAGATATGGTAGCACAATTAATTAATGCAAGTAAAACGTATGATTCACAGACAGGTAAGCTGACCGTCCTGGACGGTTGCAGTATGAAGTTGAACGAAGGGGAACTCCTGCTTATTATCGGACCTTCCGGCTCGGGAAAGACAACTTTACTTTCGCTGCTCGGCTGCCTGATTTACCCGACCGAAGGGACGCTGGAAATTGACGGGAAAGTTATAAACAGGCTTTCGGCAAACAAAATGGCTGCAATCAGGCTCAACACTATCGGTTTCGTGTTTCAGCAGTTCAATTTGCTTGCAGCGCTTACGGCAGAAGACAATATTGCATTTCCACTGAAGATGCAAAACCATTCTGCCGTCGAAATTAAAAAAAGGACGGAAGAAGTTCTTAAAAAAGTAAACATGCGCGAACACAGAAAGAAGCTCCCCAGACAGCTCTCCGGCGGACAGCAGCAGCGCATCGCCATCGCACGCGCTTTGGTTACAAACCCCAAAATTATCCTTTGCGACGAGCCTACAGCCTCGCTCGACAAAGAGAGCCTTTATGTCGTTATGGACGAATTAAAGCAACTGGCACAGGACGGAAAAGCCGTAGCGGTCGTTACCCATGACCCCCGGTTGACCGAATATGCCGATAGATGCATAGAAATTAATAATGGAATAATAACAAATGTAAAACAGTAAGAAAATGAAAATCGGAACTTTTTTAATAGCAGGCATATTAACATGCGGTTTCTGTTCCTGTACGAATGACAGGGGAACAGGTAAGGAACAGATAAAAACGCCCCGGCAAATGGAAATAGAGAATATCACAGGCGTGGCGCGGATTGAGCCGGAAAATGGCTTACTCGGTATTTATGCCAATTCCGGCGGCAGAATAAACAAAACAGTCGCTTTGGAAAATCAGCATGTATCGGAAAAGAGTCCGCTGCTGGCTTTGGACGATGCCGTTGAAAAAGCGCTGCTTGAAGTGGAAGAAAGCAGGGTTCCCGCGCAAAATGCGGCAATAGAAGCGGCTGTTCAAAATGTCGAATCGGTAAAAAATGATTTGGAAAAAGCAAAAAGCGACCTCAGGCTGAACGAACAGCTGTTCGATGTAAAGGCAATCACGGAACAGGCTCTCAACGACAGTAAAGTTAATGTGGAAAAACTTGCGGGCAGCTATGCCAAAGCCTTAGCCGATAAAAATCAGCAGGCAGGAAAAATGCAGGAAATAAAAGCCGGCATTAGCTACCGCAGGGCGCTGCTTGATGAAAGGCTGTTGAAGTCGGCTTTTGCAGGTCATGTGCTGCAATGGGAAGTTCACGACGGAGATTATGTGACTCAGGGGCAGAAGCTGGGACAGTTCGCGCCGGAAGGCTCCCTGGTTGCCGTGACGGAAATAGACGAACTCTTTCAGGACAGGATTAAAGCCGGAATGAAAGCCGATGTTTATTCACAGTTGAACGGTGAACGCATTGCCACGGGAACGGTGGTTTATGTCGCTGATTTTCTAAAGAAAAAATCGCTTTTCTCCGACGAAAACACCGTTGAAGACCGCCGGGTAAAAGAGGTCAAAGTACGGCTCGACAATAGCTCAAAAGCCGTTATCAACAGTAAAGTCGATTGTACTGTACATCTAAAATAACAGCGATATGTGGAAAACAGCATTGGATTTTATGGTGTACGAGCGGTCGAAACTTGCCGGGATACTGTTGGGCATTGTGATTTCGATGTTTCTGGCGGGTATCCAGCTTGCTTTGGTGGATAAGTTTCTGGAAGATTCGACCGGCTTCCTGAGAGGAAATCACGAATATGTTTATGTAATAGACCGGAAAAGCCCTTCCAGTGCATCGCTGCTGAATGTTGACAACCGTGTCGGTTACGAATTGCGCTCCATTCCCGGAGTGGATAAAGTATTTCCGGTGGTGGTTTCGGGCGGAACGTGCAGATTCGCTTCGGGAAGCACGGCAAATGTCTGTATCGTAGGCGTTCAATATCCCGAAATGGCAGGCGCTCCAAAGCGATATACAACAAATACCAGACTTGCCGCCCTGCAAAACGATGGCGCCATTATTATCGACGAAGACGATCAGTCGAATTTCGAAGACGCGGATATCGGCAGCTATTTCTATCTCAATAACAACCGGGTGACGGTGAGTGGCGTTTCGCAGGGCAACGATGCGTTAGGCGTACCATATATTGTTACCACTGTTGAACGGGCAAGGCAGCTTACGGGCTTTAATGCCGGTCAGGCGAGCGCCTTTCTGCTGAAATGCACAAATCAGGAGGCTGTTATAGCGCAAATAAACCGCACTGTTCCCAACGTCAAAGCCTGTTCGGGAGAGGAATTCGTGAACGCAACTAAAACGTACAACAAAAAAACGAACGGAATACTGGGCAGCATCTACCTGATGATGACTTTCGCGCTTGTTGCCGGAGTTATTATTGTCGGGCTGACGATGTTTTCTTCGGTAAACGACCGCATACGGGATTACGGCACCGTTAAAGCCATTGGGGGAAGCAACAGAATTATCCTGAAGCTGATTTTGCGGCAGGCTGTACTTTACACCGTTATCGGATTTCTGCTCACGGCGGCGTTGCTTGCAGCCTCAAAATCCCTGCTTGGGGTTAATCTTTCCGCCGGATTACTCCTGATTCTGTTTTCGACAACGCTTATAATGAGCCTTGCCGGAAGCTTTTTCTGTCTGAGGAAAATCTTCAAACTTGAACCGGTACAAATTTTCAGAATGTAAATATTTAAAACAATGAAAAGGTATTTTTTTATAATAATCGCCCTGTTCGCCTGCGCTCAATTGAGTCGGGCGCAACAAAAACTTTCGCTTGCGGATGCAATGGAATATGCTGCAAAGAACCGTTACGATGCACAGGCTGACAGAATAGATGTTAATCTTGCGGAAAATGCCGTCGGCAAATCCCGCAACGAATGGATACCCGAAATAACTGCCGGCGGCGAAGTGCTGTATAACGCAAAGCTGCAAACAATGATATTTGACACCGGCGAAGAGTTTCAAATGGGAACCAGGAATCTGACAACCCTCGGTATCGAGCTTAACCAGCCGGTATTCAAGCCCGGATTGAGTACCGGTATAAAAATCAGCAAGGCAGCCCTGTCGGTGCGGAAAGAAGCCTTGCGGGAAAAGGAAAACGATATAAAAATGTATGTGGTGGAGGCTTATTTGAATGTTATACTCCGTGAACAGCAGCTGAAATTAAGTGAGGAAAGTACGGAAAGGCACAAGTCTTATTTCGACCTCGCCAGAGATAAAATGCAACTGGGTACAATTCTCGAATCGGAACTGCTGCAAGCCCGAACCGATTACGAAAACGCTCAAACCGACTTGCAAAAAGCGCGTCAGAATTACGGTTTGGCAATGAAAAAATTGAAGTATCAGCTAAACCTGCCTGACGCTGAAAAATTAGTCCTGACCGATTCCCTTCCGGCGCTGTTGAAAAACAGTCCGGTGCAGGCACGGGATGCAAACATTGAAGACCGTCCGGAGCTGCGGCAGCTTTATTTTTCTCAACAGGAAAACGATTTGCGGTTAAAAAAAAGCGATATGATGTGGTTGCCGACCGTATCGCTCATTGCCAATTATACCACCGAATTTCAGGCTTCGAATTTCAATTATTCACAGCAGTTTTGGTTTCCGTATAATTATGTGGGTCTTAAAGCCAGCTTTCCGCTGTCCAATATTTTCAAACTTCGTACCGACAGGCGCGAATATAAGCTGAAATCTTCGCAGCTGGCAATGCAGTACAGCCAGCAGCAGCACGATATAAATTATGAGGTTGACAAGTGCAATACGGAACTTTTGAACGCCGTCGGCAATATTAACTCTACAGGTAAAACGCTGGATTTAAGCAAAGAACTTTATTTACAACAGCTGGCAATTTATAAGCTGGGAACTGTTACTTACAGCGCCCTGCTGGATGCGGAATCGTCCGTCAATACTGCCCGTCAAAATTATATTTCCGCTGTGTACGATTACCTGATCGCCTTCTACAACTGTAAAAAGACAGGCGTTTTTTAGGATATGCTGAATTAAAATGATTTTTATTATTCAAATATTCACCAATAAAATTTTAAGATTATGTCAACAGAAGAAAAAGACAATCCGGCGCAAAATGCGCCAAAGACGTTCTCCGAAATCATGGAGAAATTGAAAGCAGTCCTGAACAAAGCCGTCATCCAGCAAATGAGCGTATGCAGGACATGGAAAACCGGAAGCTGCTGCACTGAAATTTTACCGGCACGAACGGCTTCGCAATTGATTTTTTTTTATTTACCTTTGCGCCATGAAAAAATATTTGGCAGGCATATTATCGGTTTATATTTTAGCGCTATCGGTTTTGTTCTGTCCCGACGCATGCAGCGTTGGAAGCGACGAATGTCAGACCGAATAGCACGATTGCGCCGATTGCTGTTCGCCGTTTTCCATTTGCAATACCTGTGCCGGCTTTGTAGTCGAAGATGTTACATGTACAGTAAGCCATTCACCGGAATTTTCGACCGAAATAAACACATACCCGCTCCAAATCTATACAGACGCATCTCTCGACGGCATCCGGAAGCCGCCGAAATCCGCTTAATTATTTTCTGAAATATCTTTCTGCCGGGAATACGTTTGTTCCCGACACAGTTTTATATTCATAATTAAGCAAATATAAAATGAAATCATATATAATCCCAAAATGTCCATTAGCCGGATTTCAGAAATTGCACTTGGATACGATCACATACTTTGGCGATCCAATTTCTACGATTCATATGTAAAGCCATTTTGACAGTTATTGTGTCGGCACTTTTTTCAATAATGGAAGGAATGGCAAGCATCTTATGGCGAAGCGTTTTGAGCCGGTTTCTGACGTTTCCGCCAATGATCAGCTGCTTAAAAAGGCTGAGAAAGTTATATGCTACGGTCATCAGCATCAAGGCGGCTTCCGTTCCGTCAAAATCGGCCTGGTTCATCTTATCCAGCCCGTAATCATACTTAAGCTCCCTGATGCGATTTTCGCAGTTAGCCCGTCCGCGGTAAAGCCGCCAGACATCTGCCGCGCTCAGTTTCAATGTCGTAACATGGCAGGTATAGCGGTAGCCGCTTACCTCCATGTCGTCTTCAAAAAGGCTGAGTTGCTTACCCGGCGCCTGCGGGCGGGTGGCTACTTTTTGGCGTACGGCTATCATCCTGCGAGGTTGCGACCAATCCTGCGCCTGATATTCGAACTCGCCAATCTCTATACCTTTCTCTATGCCA
>JAISCL010000064.1 GCA_031265585.1 Tannerella sp.
CAGTACGCGATTCTGTACGGAAAAACGGTTATTTCCGATGTAGAGATGAAAGCGGAGTATCAGCAAAAGGCCAAACCCGGTCTGTCGGCATTCAACGTGGCCGTTGCCGATTTCCTCAACGCGCCCGTGATTGACCTCGTTGATCTTTCGAATTATGCAGGCAGGGTCGGCGATACGGTTCGGGTGCGCGTGTATGATGATTTTGCAGTACGGGAAGTCAGGGTCAGGATTACCAATGCCGACGGCTCTCCCGTAGAGGAAGGTGCCGCACAGGCGGATGCGATCGGATATGAATGGACTTACGTCGCCACACAGACCAACGAAAGTCTGGAAGGCGACCGGATAGAAATCTTCGTGTCCGACACGCCCGGTAATGTGACGCATGAAGAACGCGGGTTATAAGCGTTTGCGGAAAGAAAGAAAAGGGCAGGCTCCGCAGAGGGTTTGCCCTTTTTGTCTGGAGTATGGAATGAGTATATATGAAGTGTATCCGGAGTGTATCTGAAATGGCAATCCACCGGTGACGGCGGTATCAAAGTCGAAATTCCCGCCGTCCTTCAGTCGCCGGAAAACCGTCCCTGCGAATATGCGTGGGCTTTCAGAATGGAGAATTAAAAATTATCATGTACATTTGCATCAAATATTAATAAGTCATGAAACAGTTAGCATTGGATACACAGTCGTTTGAGAAATTACGCAGCAGGAACTGCCTGTATGTGGACAAAACCGAAGTCATCCACAGGATGATTACGGACGGAAGGATTTATTTTCTATCACGTCCCCGCCGGTTCGGGAAATCGTTACTGGTAAGCACTCTTGAGGCAATATTCCAAGGAAAGAAAAACCTGTTCGAAGGTCTATATATTTACGATAAATGGGACTGGGAACAGCAATATCCGGTCATCATAATCGACTGGACAAAGATAAACCATTCGACGCCGAAAGAAATGAAAGAAAGTCTGGTTCTTTGCCTTAAAAAAATTGCTGAAAATTATCAGATTATTTTGGAAGCAAAATCTGCGATTGATTATTTTAGCGATTTGATAGAAGCTTTGCATAAAAAAACCGGCAAAGACGTGGTCATACTGATTGACGAATACGACAAACCGATTACCGCTCATCTTTCCGATTCCAATTTGAAGGCTTTTCAGACAGCGATACACGATTTTTATCAAGTGATAAAAGGCGCCGACGAATTTTTGAAGTTGGTTTTTCTTACCGGTGTATCAAGATTTTCGGGACTGTCGATTTTTTCAGCATTGAATAATCCGCAAGATATTACCTTACAGGAAGAATATGCAGCAATATGCGGATATACGCAGGAAGAACTGGAGAGTAATTTTTCGGAACATATCGACCGTGCCGCCGAATATTTGAATATGACAGGAGAAGAGACGCTGGAACAAATCCGCTACTGGTATAACGGATACACCTGGGACGGTAAAACAGCTATCTACAATCCGTTTTCGACGATGAAGTTTTTTCAAAACCGGCGGTTTACCGATTACTGGTTTCGCTCCGGCACGCCTACTTTCCTGATGGATATGATACGAAGTCGCAACCGTTCGGACGCCGTACTGGAACCGATTGTGGTCGACGAAAAAATATTCGACGGATATGATCCTGCCGGAACAGGCGAAATATCTTTGCTGTTTCAGACAGGTTATCTCACCATTAAAAAGATGGAACTGATCGGCGGATTTGCCCGTTACACGCTTGGCGTCCCGAATATGGAAGTAAAAGAGGCTCTCGTAGAACATTTGTTGAGCGCCTACAGCGAAAACAATATCGAAACCATACATTCGATGATACCCAAAATACAAAGTCAGATATATGAAGGTAAAACTGCGGCGCTGGAACAGAGTCTGCGCTCGTTGCTTGCTCATATACCCAACAATCTGCATGTCGAAAATGAATCGTACTATCATTCGTTATTTCTGTTTTTGATGGCAACGCTCGGTTTCGACATTCAGGGCGAAGTATTGACTAATATCGGACGTATCGACGCCGTATGGCGTCAAGCCGGACTGACCGTAGTCGCCGAAATAAAGTATTCCGCCAAAAAGAAAATCGACAATCTGTTAAACTCTGCGATGCGGCAAATCCGCAAACGGAAATATTACGAAACATACCTCAACGACACGAAAGTAATGCTGATGGCGATTGCTTTCACCGAAAAAGAAATTAAATGCAGAATGAGCAGGATCTAAACATGCAAAAGTTTTTAATTATCATCTTTTTGTCCGGTATGGTGGTGACAGCCACAGCGCAAACCGGGCCTTCAGCCGACGAGGTGCGCAAAGATCGCGCCCGCGGCATCGTCCTTCCTGCAAGCGACGGGCATTATAAAATCGTCAAAGATTACGTTGAAGACGAGCCGGACGCCGATTACATCCACGCATCCGAAGCGGCGCACGAAGCCTTTCGCGACATCAAGTTTTCGATACGGATACATTGGGGCGTTTATTCCAAATGGGGAATCGAAGCGTCGTGGCCCTATCTGCAAATGTCGAAAGAGAAAAAAATGGAGTACAACGAACTGTACAAAACATTCAACCCCGAAGGTTTCGACGCCGAAGAATGGATGGCATTTTTCAAGCGTTGCGGAATGCAGGCTTTCGCTTTTACGACGAAACATCACGACGGTTTTTCGATGTTCCACACCGGGACACGTGTGCGGCAACGGGCAAACTATCTCGACGCCGAACATCCCGTCGAATCCTGCGACCTGGCATACAGCATCAGGGAGACGCCGTTCAAACGCGACATCGTGAAGGAACTCTGCGATGCCGCTCACAGGAACGGAATCAAAATCGACCTTTACTATTCGCATCCCGACTGGTATGACGCCGATTTCCGTCCCTACTGTATGCATCCGCTCACTGTCGACGCCGCACGGACGACGTCCGACTTCGGCAAGGGTTCGTACGACGCTGAAAGAATCATGACGCCAAATCCCACCCGGGAAGAGAAAGACCGGATGATGGCCCGTCATCGCGAACAGGTTCGCGAACTGCTTACCGGCTACGGAAAGATCGACATGATTTGCTTCGACATGTGGCTGGGACGTCATGTGTGGAACGAAACAAAAGAAACTGTCAAGATGATGCGTCAATTGCAGCCCGACGTGATGATTCGCGCCCGCGGCATCGGCAACTACGGCGATTATTACCAGCCCGAAGAATTTGTCCCCGAAGGAAGGGAAAACACCAACATGCCCTGGATGAGTATCTGCCTGCTGGGGAACATTTTCGCTTACGACTCCGTCGCTGAACATTACAAGGGTACGCAGTGGGTGGTCAGTCATTTGGTTGACTGTGTAGCGAAAGGCGGCAGTTTTATGGTGTGCATCGGCCCCGATGCCAGCGGGAAATTTCATCCCGAAGCCGTCCGGCAACTCGAAGCCGTCGGCAAATGGCTGAAAGTAAACGGGGAAGGCATATACGAAACCCGGGCGCGTGACGTATGGAAATCCGGCGACATCCGTTTTACTCGAAGCAAGGACAACAAACAGGTCTATGCTTTTGTCGAAAAATTCCCGGGCAGGGAACTGATCATCCCTTCCGTAACACCCAAAAAGAAAAGCGAGGTAAAACTGCTGGGCTACAGTAAACCGCTGAAATGGTCACCCACTGGCGACGGCGGTATCAAAGTCGAAATTCCCGTCGCCCTGCAATCGTCCGAAAACCGCCCCTGTGAATATGCGTGGGCTTTTCAGTTTGAAGTTGAATAAAAAGAGGCCGGTAAGTTCCTTTACCGGCGATGACAGAAATATTGCCGTATTCAAACCTCCGGCACCGAAACGTCCGAAACGGGCATTGACCTTGCACGCTACGGGCTGCACGACCACATACAGGTGATTGCCCGCTCCGGAAAGGAAACGGGCATTCGGATAGAAATCTTCGTATCCGATACGCCCGGCAATTGACGCATGAGGAACGCGAATTGTAAGCGTTCACAGAAAGAAGGAAAAGGGCAGGCTCTGCAGAGGGTTTGCCCTTTTTGTTTGAAGTATGGAATGAGTATATCCGGAGTATATGTGAAGTAGGACGGTTGCAAATATTTAATTTTTATGTTCCACTGTTATTTTTTTTATTTTTTCTTGCAACAAATAAAAAAAATACTCTATCTTTGCCCCGACCAAAAAATAAGGAATGGTTAATAAGAAGAACATGAGACACAGTACATTATTCATACAGGGAACAAAAAATAGAAGGGCATTAGGTTTTTTTATGCCTTTTAATTTGCTTGTTATGAATATATTTGCTACCTCTCTCTCTCTCTCTCTCTCTCTCTCTCTCTCTCTCTCTCTCTCTCTACATTAATATACGCATACACGCTACGCGCGTTATTGATCGCGTGCATACACACGTGCGCCAAGATACATATTTTTTCAAAACAAAAAGTCATACGGCCGATCCTAATTTTCAGACGGACGCACGAAGTTCGGAAGCAAATCTTCCCTGTCCCGGCGTCCGTTCTGCTTTTTATAGCGTTCTGCGCCCCCACGGCCTGATCCTCCCTCACTGTTCATTAATCACTAATTATTATAAACACTATGCTTTACACAAGAATTAACAAAATCAAAGTTTTCAACAATCGCGAAGGTTTTTTGGGACTGTTCAATCGCAGCGCCGAACACTATCCGCACGGCGCCCGTGACCGGCAGGATACGGCCGATACGACGGGGAACATACCGGTGGATTATACGCTGTTCGGGTTTGAGAATGAAGTGGAGAATAAAGGATTATTAATTACAACCGATAAGGTGTGAATTTCATATTATATCTAACTATCAAATTTTTATCGCATGATGAACAGAAAAAACAAAATGAGTATGTCGCGGCTGAGGCAATGGAAACTGATTGTCGCCGGCTGCATGATCCTGGTATTCGGACTGCCGGAAACGGCGCTGTCCGAAACAGTGAACGAAACGGTGTACGGTACGCAGCAATCGAAAGGGAACACGATTACCGGTACCGTAGTGGATGAAAACGGGGAGCCGGTTCCCGGGGCTACAATTACCGTCAAGGGAACTACACGCGGTGTGATCACCGATATGGACGGGACATTTTCCATTCAGGCAACGCCCGAAGACCGGCTGGAAATATCTTACCTGGGCTCTCAGAAACTCACAGTGCCGGTGGAGAAACAGACCCGTATCAGTGTGACGCTGACCCCTAACGTAAACGAACTGGATGAAGTGACCGTTGTGGCGTTCAGCAAACAAAAGAAGGAAAGCGTGATCTCGGCTATCCAGACAGTGAACGTAAAAGACCTGAAAATTCCTTCGAGCAACCTGACCACGGCGTTAGCCGGACGTATGGCGGGATTAATTGCCTATCAGCGAAGTGGGGAACCGGGACGCGATAATGCGGAGTTTTTCATCCGTGGAGTGACGACCTTCGGCTACAAAAAAGACCCGCTGATCCTAATTGACAACAACGAGTCGACAACCGCCGAACTGTCACGCATGCAACCCGATGACATCGCCACCTTCTCGATCATGAAAGACGCTACGGCAACCGCCCTCTACGGTTCTCGCGGCGCCAACGGCGTGATCCTGGTAACGACCAAGGAAGGGAAGGAAGGCAAAGCGCGCATAGATATCCGTTTCGAGGAGGCGGTATCGCGGCCTACGGATATGGTGAAGCTGGCCGATCCCGTCACGTATATGAAACTGCACAACGAAGCCGTGCAGACGCGTAACCCACTGGGACTGCTGCCCTATTCGCAAAACAAAATCGACAATACCCTTGCGGGCGGAAATCCATACGTGTATCCCGCCAACGACTGGTACGGTATTCTGTTTAAAGATTATACGCAGAATCACCGGTTGAATGCCAGTGTCGGCGGCGGAGGCGCCATAGCGCGTTATTATATAGCAGGAAGTCTGATTAACGATAACGGGCTGCTGAACGTGGACCAGCAGAACAATTTCAACAACAACGTAAATCTAAACCGCTACATGCTGCGCTCGAATGTGAACATCAACGTCACCAAAACCACCGAAGCAACGGTTCGGCTAAGCGGCGCTTTTGACGACTACACGGGGCCGATGTATGGCGGCGGGGACATGTTCAACCGTGTCATGTTCTCGAATCCCGTCATGTTCCCGCCCTATTACCCTCCTGACGAGAGAAATATTCACACCCAGCACATCCTGTACGGAAATTCAAGTTTTAATTATCCCTATATCAACCCGTATGCGGATATGACCCGTGGATATATGAACACGACTTCGTCGCAACTGTCGGCCCAGTTCGAGATGAAACAGAAGCTGGATTTCATTACGGAAGGACTGGCGCTGCGGGGCCTGTTCAACACCAGCCGGTATGGATATTTCGACGTGTCGCGCTACTACAATCCATTCTATTACGAAATAAGCAGCTACAATAAAAGAACGGATGAATATGTGCTGGCGCCGCTGAACGAACAGAGCGGAACGGAATACCTCGGTTACAGCGAAGGCAGCAAAACAATCACGGCAACGACCTATTTCGAGTCAGCGCTGGACTGGAACCGGACATTTAACGAAAACCATGCGTTCAGCGGACTGCTGGTTTACACGATGCGGGAACAGTTAAATTCGAACGCCGGCAATTTGCAGAAATCGCTTCCATACCGCAACATCAGTCTGGCGGGACGCGCCACGTATGCATTTGCATCCCGGTATTTTACAGAATTTAATTTCGGGTACAACGGTTCGGAACGCTTTGCAAAAAAGGAACGTTTCGGATTTTTTCCTTCGGTCGGTCTCGGATGGCTCGTTTCCAACGAAAATTTCTGGTCGGGAGATTTGAATAAAACTGTGAACAAGCTCAAACTGAAAGCCACTTACGGTCTTGTGGGCAACGATGCCATAGGCGGCGATGACGACCGGTTCTTTTATCTTTCGCAGGTCAATATGAATAACTCCGGTTTAAGCTCATCATTCGGAACGTATGGAAATGCGGGAGGCCGTGCGCTTAACGGCATTTCCATTTCACGGTATCCGAACGAGGACATCACCTGGGAAACGGCTACAAAGCTCAATCTCGGTATTGAACTCGGACTGTTCGACAAGCTCGAAATACAGGCGGATTTTTTCAGCGAATACCGTGAAAATATCCTGATGAGCCGTTCCTACATTCCCACGATCATGGGACTTCAGGCTGCCGTTCGTGCCAATGTCGGCGAGGCGGCAAGCAGGGGAACGGATATTTCGTTGAATTACAATCATTCCATAAATAAGGATACCTGGATTTCGGGAATGGCTAATTTTACGTATGCCACCAGCGAATTTCGCGTATATGAAGAACCTGACTATTCGGATACTCCGTGGAGATCGCGCGTCGGGCGTTCGCT
>JAISCL010000214.1 GCA_031265585.1 Tannerella sp.
GAAGTCGTATTTGGCCTGCGTGCGGTTGGAGAGGGCTTTGGTCATGGCTGTTTTTGAATCGTTGTATTCGTACATGGTGGCGCGCCCGTTAGCCAGCTTTTCCTGCATGTAACCGAATGATTTCTCTGCAGATTTGCAGGCGGCTTCGGATGATTTGTATTTTTCGCCTGAAGTGACCGCATTGTAGTATGCCTGCTGTATTTCCCTGTACAGGGATTTTTTGGCGTTTTCGAGTTGCAGTTCCTGCAGTTGCCGGTTGAGTTTGGCCGAGCGCACGCTGTTGCGTGTTGCAAAGCGGTTAAAAATGGGAATGCTGAGATTCAGCCCGACATATTCGCTCCGGTTGTTTCTTAGCTGGCGGGAAAAAGACGTATTGTCAAAGCCGTTGATTTTGTAATAATTGTTACTGTATCCGGCCTGGAAAGAAAGCGTGGGATAGTAATCTCCTTTTGCCAGGTCGATACTTTTTTCACTGCTTTTCAGCCGGAACTCCCCGGCCCGTATGGAGGCGCGCGTCGCCAGCGCCGTCTCGAAAATAAGATCCGGCTTGCGGACGGGTATAAAACCGGCATTGCCTTCCGGTTCTTCCACCTCGAAACCTTCCGGAGCAGGCAGCTCCAGTAACTGGGTGAGGGCGAGCGTCGCCATTTGCAGGTCGGAGGCTGCCTGTACGGCCGCCAGTTCGTCGCCGGCAATCTGCGCTTCCACTTCGTAGATCTGCGCTTCGGACGCCCGTCCGTTTGCGTACATTTTTTTCACCCGTTCCAGCTGTTCCCGGCTCAGATCCGCCTGTTTGTTTGCTATGTCAAGTATCTCCCTGTAATAGAGTATCTGGAGGTAGGACGACGTGACGGTGATTTCCATATCTTCCCTGGCCTTTTCCAGTTCGGCTGCTACCGCCTGCAGGTCAAGCTTTGCGGCTGCTATTTCGTTGCTGATCCGGAAGCCTGCGAAGACCGGGATGGAGGTGGATGCAGACCATTGTGTGGAGCTTGAGTTGCGATCCTGGTAGCTGTTGTCGTAGCCGGAAGCCGAACGTCCGAACGAAAACGAGTGTGACGCGCTTGCGGACAGGTTGGGCAGGCGTCTGTTCCGCGCCGTGTTCAGCTGGATCTCCTGCCGGTCAATAGCGACCCGGCTCATCTTTATTTCCAGGTTATGTTCGTGGGCGTAATCAATACATTCCTGCAATGACCGGACCTTTGTTCCGGCCTCCTGCGCCTGCATCGTTGCCGGTAACAGCAGGAAGGCTGCTATGATGATGGTGTACTGTTTCATTTCCTGTCGCTTATTTATTGTCCTTAACGGCTGCCCCGCGTATTCTGTCTTCATTCGCAAGGCCTCCGGTCACTTCTATCCTGATGCCGTCGCTGAGGCCTGTCTTGACGAAATGTTTTTCGAACACCTGACCGGGATGTTCCTGTTTTAACAACTGTACAAAAGCCGAGTCACCACTGAACTCAATGGCGCTTTCCGGTATGGTGAGGACATCTTCCGCACGCTTGAGTACAATCTCCGCATTGGCGCTGTAGCCGGCGCGGATAAAGACGCTGTCGGGTATTTTTACGGCTGCTTTTATCTCGAACTGGATGGCTCCGTTTTTTTCTTCCCCTTTCGGTGAAACATATTCGAGCATGGCGTCGAACGACTGGCTTTCCAGCGCCCCGACGGTTAATTTCAGGTACATTCCCTCGCTGATGCGGCCGATCTCGGTCTCGTCTACGTAGCCTTTGAAGATCATGTCGTTCATATCGGCAACGGAGGCGATGGTCGTTCCTTCGTTGAAGTTGTTACTTTGTATGACCGAATTGCCTACCTTCACCGGAATATCCAGTATCATGCCTGTAATCGTACTGCGGATCTGTGTGGTACTCTCTACCTTTGAATTTTTAGCAATGCCGTCGCGTACGATTTCGAGGGCGCTCCGGGCATTTTCCAGTTCTTCTTTGGCTTTGAGGTAACCGGATTCCGAGACATTATATTCTTCCGCTGTCATGATTCCCTGATTATACAGCTGCTCGTCGCGTTTAAACGTGCTTTCCAACTGGCGGAAGCTTATATTTGCCACGTTTACGCGCGACTCGGCGCTGTTAAGCTGAACCATTTCGGGGATGACCTTTACTTTTGCGATCATTTCGCCTGCCGTTACGTTTTGTCCGGCTTCTTTCAGCAACTCTGAAATGATGCCTGAGATTTGCGGTTTGATAAGGATTTCATAGCGCGGCTCCACATTTCCCGTTGCGACGGTTTTTGTTTCTATTGTTCCCGTTTCCGGACTGATAATTTCATATACGACTTTTACCGGCTGCGCTTTTTTCCACAGGAAGAAAAATGTGCCTGAGACAGCCAGTCCTGTAAATGAAAGCAGGATCATTCGCATGATCTTTTTAAATAATCTATTTTTCATACGTACATTATTTTTATTTTACTGTTCTTTTTATTCATCGCGTATTGCGTCTATAGCCTTGATCTGCATCGCCCGCCAGGCCGGTATCAGCCCGGCAAGCAATCCGCATACCAGTAATACGGCGGTTGCGGCAACGGCCGTACCGATGTTCACGCCGGGGTGCAGTATGGTGATCCGGTCGGGGGGCTGGGCTGATAAGAGCCTGTCCACCAGATCCAGCAGGAAGACCCCGCTGCTTAATCCGAGCAGTCCTGCCAGCGCCGTGAGCACAAGACTTTCGCTCATCACCTGCGAAATGATATTCCACGGCTTCGCTCCGATGGCGCGGCGTACCCCGATCTCGCGGGTTCTTTCCTTTACCGTCACCATCATGATGTTACTGATGCCGATGATCCCGGCAAGCAGTGTGCCGAGGCCTACCAGCCATACCAGGATGTCGATTCCCGCAAACAGGTTTTCGAACATGCCGAACTGCGCTGCCAGGTTGAGCACCTCTACGGCCTGCGGATCGGTGGGGGATATTTCGTTCTGGCGTTTCAATATGCCTTTTATATCCTCCATCATCTGCGGTATCGAATGTCCCGGAAGCGCGCTGACACACAGGAAGTGGAGAATGTCTCCCTGGTTAAGCGTCTGCTGCATGGTGCTGAAGGGGAGGAATACGCACGATTCCGCGCGTCCGCCGATGTTCACTCCGGCAGCGATCTGCTTTACGACGCCGACCACCTGATAGTATAGCCCGTTCACCCGGACATAGTTTCCACACGGATCCCGGTTTTTGAAAAGCTCCTCACAGATCCTGCTCCCGATCAGGCAGACCTTACGCCTTTCCTGCATGTCAATTTCGTTTAGCAGGCGTCCGAAGTGCAAATCCTGCCTTTCAATCCTGAAATAGTCCGGGTAGACTCCCTTGACATTATAAGTCCCGGAAACCTGCCCGTAGACGATATTCTTATCCGAGCGACTGCCCCATATAATGGGCGACAGGGCGTCGATGCCTTTTATTTCTTTTTGTATGGCCTCGACGTCGCGGTTGCGCATGTCCCAGTAGCGTCCCTTGTTAAATCCGCGGTAAGGCTCACTCGTGCGGTCGGAAGAGAAAAACAGGGAATTGGTTGCAAATCCGTCCACATTTTTGAACATGGCGTTTTTGAGGCCCGTACCTGATCCGAGCAGGATAACAAGCATCAGAATCCCCCAGAACACCCCGAAGCAGGTGAGCAGGCTCCTCGTCTTATTCCGGGTGACCGTTACCCAGATCTCTATCCATCTGTCTGCGTCAAACATATATTATAATGTTATTTTAATTTATTCTGCCCTCATGGCTTCGATCGCTGAGATTTTTACGGCTTTCCGCGCCGGGAAATATCCGGCGAAGACCCCGGCGATAATCAGCAGTACGGTTGAAGATACGGCAATGCCGAGACTTACGGTCGGATTGCGGAACAGGGTCATGTTTTCGCCCTGGTTGCCTCCGGCCGGAACGTCATTAGCGCCCGACAGGGTCATTACGTAATCAATACCCTCCGTCAGTCCGATGCCGGAAACCATCCCGATATATCCGAACGTAGCCGTGATCAGGATGGATTCGAAAATGATCAGCTTCAGGATGGAGGAGGGTTTGGCCCCGATCGCTTTGCGTATGCCGATTTCACGTGTGCGTTCGCGGACGGTCACCAGCATGATATTACTGACCCCGACGATTCCGGCCATCAGCGTCCCGATGCCTACGACCCATATAAATAACAGGATTCCGTTCATCATGTTGTCGAACATCCGCATCTGATTGGCGGTATTCCACATTCCGATGGCCGATTTGTCCGAAGGGTCGAATTTATGCCTTGCGGCTAAACTTGCACGCAGGCGCTGCTCAAACGCTTCATTTTCTTCTTCCGAAGTCACGCCCCTGACCGTGAAGACAAGGTTGTAAAATCCGCGCCCTTTATTATACAGCAGCTGTGCGGTAGAAAACGGGATGTAGGCCGGTGCGTTATTACTCATATTCTTATCGTAGTATATGCCGACCACCTGAAACATAATGTGCCCGCAGCGGATGTATTCCCCCAGCGGGTTCCTGTCGCGGAAAAGCACTTCCGCCATTCGCGGGCTTAACACGATCACCTTTCGTTTATCGCGTATATCCATGTCGTTAATGAAACGCCCGTTATCCGGATTAAACTCAATAAAATTGATCTTTGCATGGTCGGGAAAGACTCCGTTTGTTTCGCCTGTAAAATATTCCCGGTCACAGGTCAGGGTATCGCTGTGATATACGGTTGCAGAGGCGAGGTCGACTTCCGGATGTTCTATTTTGAGCCGGTAGTAATCTTCATCCTTGAATGAAAGCCGTCTGTTGGGCCGCATTCCCTTCCACGGTTTGGACGTCCAGCGGGGCCACATCTCAATACGGTTATCGGCCATGTCGCGGAAATTGTGCATGACGCCGTTTTTCAGCCCGTTGCCGGCGCCTAACAGGACGACGAGCATGAAGATCCCCCATGCAACCGAAAAACCGGTAAGGAACGTACGAAGTTTATTCTTCTTCATCGTACTCCATATCTCGCGGAAGTTGTCAAAATCAAACATCGTCCCGTTCTATTATGCCGTCTTTTACGTGTATAATGCGACTGGTTGCCGCTGCAACGGACTGTTCGTGCGTCACGATAATCATGGACATTCCGTCCCGGTTCACTTCGCGCAGCAGATCCATCACTTCAACCGTCGTTTTACTGTCGAGCGCGCCTGTCGGTTCGTCAGCCAGGATCACCTGCGGCTTGGCAATCAGTGCGCGTGCTATGGCGACACGCTGCTTTTGTCCTCCGGACATTTCGCCCGGTACATGGTTCGCCCACTCCTTTAGCCCGACTTTATCCAGATATTCCATCGCCATCGAATTTCGTTTTTTACGCGGCACGCCCTGATAATAAAGAGGCAATGCAACGTTCTCCATCGCATTTTTAAAGGAGATCAGGTTAAACGACTGGAATATAAATCCGATCATACGGTTGCGTAACCCGGCGGCGCGGCTTTCGCTTAGCTCTTTTATCAGTTGATTATCCAGAAAGTAGGTTCCGGAGTCGTACGTGTCTAAAATGCCTAAAATGTTCAGCAGGGTACTTTTCCCGGAACCGGACGCTCCCATAATGGCAACCATCTCGCCTCTTTTTATGTCCAGGTCTATCCCCTTTAAAACATGTAATGGAGCGCCGTTATAATATGTTTTATTGATGTCTCTTAGCTTAATAATCATCCGCTTTTTATTTTTGTAGAAACCAAATTCTTTTTAATAGACGGCAAATTTCCATTTTTGTTACAGATATGGCAAAAATAAATCCGTATATTTCTTCCTGTTTTGTTTATTTAACGCAAAAAGGGGGCGGGCGGGGAATATCGGGACGCTAATTTACAGTATGCACAATGCACAAAACCGGGCCATGCGCAGAATAAAAGAGTCGACGTGAAATAAAACTGCCATTTTGTCGCTTTTGGCGAGCTTGTCGTCAGTAAAAGCGAGGATTGAGGTTCTCGGAGTGCGACAAAGAAAACCTGCAGAGTTCGGAATAAGTAAGGAAGTGAACGGTGCCGGACTCGAACCGGCGACCCCTGCCCTGTCAAGGCAGTGCTCTGAACCAACTGAGCTAACAGTTCATTTGCCGGCAAAGGTAGTGTAAACAGACAGGAATACAAAATAATTTTACTTCTTTTTATTTCGGATTTTTTATTTTATACCGGAAATTCATTTTGTACTTCTCTCAACTTGCACTACTTTTGTGCATTTAAAAATAATATGGAAGAAGAAAATTTCGACATACGGGAAGAAGCAAAGCATATTCCGGAAAATGACAAGGAATACGAAAACCGCTTGAGGCCGCTGTCTTTCGGTGATTTCAGGGGACAGGCCAAAGTGGTTGAGAATCTTAAAGTGTTCGTCACCGCAACACGTATGCGCGGCGAAGCGCTTGACCATGTATTATTGCACGGCCCTCCCGGCCTGGGCAAAACAACCCTCTCAAACATCATATCGAATGAACTGGGTGTAGGCATCAAAATCACCTCCGGCCCCGTACTGGATAAACCCGGCGACCTGGCCGGCGTGCTTACCTCATTAGACAAAAACGACGTGCTTTTCATTGATGAAATACACCGTTTAAGTCCGATTGTGGAAGAATACCTGTATTCGGCGATGGAAGATTACCGTATTGATATCATGATTGATAAAGGGCCAAGCGCCCGCTCAATACAAATCGACCTGGCGCCGTTTACGCTTATCGGGGCAACCACTCGAAGCGGATTGCTGACAAGCCCCCTCCGTGCACGTTTCGGAATAAACATGCATCTCGAATATTATGATGTGGCGACACTCACAAAAATAGTAGGACGTAGCGCCGAGATCCTGGGCATCAAGTGCGAATTTGAAGCAGCAAAGGAAGTTGCCGGCCGGAGCCGCGGCACGCCACGCGTAGCCAACGCCCTCTTGCGCCGTGTACGTGACTTTGCGCAGGTAAAAGGAAGCGGCTATATCGACAGGGCAATTGCATGTTACTCACTCGAAGCGCTTAACATAGACCGGTACGGTCTGGATCAAATAGACAATAAGCTGTTGAATACGATCATCGACAAATTCGGAGGCGGCCCCGTAGGACTAACCACACTGGCAACAGCGCTGAGCGAAGACCCCGGAACGCTGGAAGAAGTCTACGAGCCGTTCCTGATCCAGGAAGGATTCATAAAACGCACTCCCCGCGGACGTGAAGTAACCGACCTGGCATACCGCCACCTGGGCAAATCCCGCTTCCCGGAACAAGGCACCCTCTTCGAATAATACCCCTCCTTCACATACACTCCAGATACACTTCCGTTATACTCATCCCATACCCCCTAAAAAAAGAGCAGACCCCCTACAGAGCCTGCCCTTTTCCCTCTTTCCGCAAACGCTTATAACTCGCCCTCCCCGTGCGTTACATTAATTCTTCATCTTATATTATTGTTAATTATTCTATCAGCCAACGTTTCACTCCCTGTTCTTTCTGCGAAAATTCCACGCCGATTTTTACGGTTTTTCTGTGGTCGGCGATGTATGGAATGGCATAATCCCGGTCGTTAATTTGCTTTAAGGCGTCTTCGGCAGTGGCATTGTTGTCCATTTTGAACTCGAAAACGTAGATGTTGCCGGCCGTTTTTACTACGGTGTCGGTTCTGCCTTTATTGTTCTTTACTTCGGTTTCGACAAACTGTCCCATCAGTGTGAAAAGCAGATAAAAAACGTGCTGGTAATACTGCTCGTCACGGTGCTTCTGTTTGATTGCATCGTAGGGAATGGCGGCAAAAAACGCCTGCAGCGAGGTCATAAAGCTTTCGACATCGTTTTTCATCAGTTGCCGTAAAAAACCGGTTACCGAAAATTTACCCGTGGCAATCGGCGTCAGAACAAACGCCGGCAAAAGTTCATTCAAAAAACCGTATTTTACTTCTTCATTGGGAAAGCCCAGCGTATATTCGTCCAAAACACTGTCGTATGCCTTGATGGTCAAATAACCGCTTTGATAAAGCAGCGGCACAAGATCCTGATTCTCGTAGCGGTAGTCCATCACGGAATTTGCCGCGATTTGCACATCGTCATCAAACTTGCGGATATCGTAATTCCGGCTTCTCAATGCCTTTGCCAGAAACGTCGGCGTACCCGTGGCAAACCAGTAATAGGCGAAATCATTATCCGCAAACGTATTTAAGATACTGAACGGATTATATATATCTTCGCTGACTTTTGCAAAGTGATAGCCGTCATACCGTTTTTTCATTTTAGCAAAGGCTTTATCCGATGTCATTTCCTGTGCTTCTGCCAGCGCCTGTAATTCCGGTTGAAAATCCCTGAGTAATTCGGTTTCGGAAATACCGCAAATTCCGGCATACTGCTCGCTCATGCTAATATCCTTCAACTGATTCAGGTCGCTGAAAATGCTTACTTTTGAAAACTTTGTAACTCCTGTCAAAAACACAAACCTCAAATGTGCATCTTCTGCTTTCAGAACGCTGTAAAAACCATTCAATCCATTACGGATATTGTCATTAAGCGCCGGATTATCCATTGTGGAAATCATAGGCTTGTCATATTCGTCAATCAAAACGACCACTTTTTTGCCCGATTTTTTGCAGGCTCGCTGTATAAGTCCCGAAAAACGGGTTGCCGGCGTCTTATCCAGTTCGTCTTTTCCCCATACGTCCTCCAGTTGCCGCAGGTTTTTATCCAAAGCTGCGTCAAAAAATGCTAAATCAGTGTAACTTTCGCGGTTAAAATCCAGGTAAAAGACAGGATACTGTATCCAGTCCTTTTCCAGTTCGGCGATTTTCAGCCCTTCAAACAGTTCCTTTTTGCCTTCTTTAAACTCCCCGTTGAACGGTTTGAATGTGCGAAAATCTGTCGGATTGGAAGAAAGTCGGCGAATCCGGGTCTATATCTTTCAGCAAACCGGCCTTATACCAGCGAATTACATCATAGTAGCGTTTCCCTTCGCCTGCATGTTCCATCAACCTCTCGTGCTGCAACTGAACAGAGGGGTCGGAAGTGCGTTCCCAGGCGTCTTTCAGGGTGCCCGGACGATGGAAATAGGGCAGTGCCGGGTTGCCGTACTGATACTGGAAAGCATCTTCCGTCAATGAATCAAGCTGATTATTAGCACGATGACGTATCTCAGCGATGCAATCGGCAGCAGATTTCGCCCCGCCGGAAGCATTGCCATGTATCTGACATTCAGCGTACATCAGCAATACATCTGCATAGCGCATGATTCTGTAGTTGATGTCAGTCATACCCGAATACCGTGAACTGGTAACCGTTGCCGGAATATTCTCCTGCAATTGCTGGTAATTGTAGTCAAAACCCTGCTTCCGGAAGCCGATATAATCCTTCTCTTCGCCTTTTGGATAAGGATTGGGCATGAACGCCATGGATGGCTGTCCTTCTGCAGGATTATAAACATGAGCACCCTCCTTATCAATATAATAAGCGCCGCCATCGAACCAGAAATTATACAGTTTCCGGTAGTCGTCTTCTTCATATTGCCTGAGCAAAGTATATGAGGGCGCAAGATTCCACCACATGGGAGCTTCTTTGGAACAGGCGGAGTTCATGGTTGCATTCTTGGCAAACCAGGCGCCTTCAGCGCCATTTCCGCCGTCGACAGACCATACATCGGTACCGATAAAATTATAGCCTGCTTCGAAAATCGATTCTTCGTTGTATTCGTTATCAGCCAGGAAATTATCCCTGTAATTATGCACAAGGCCGTATCGTCCGACCTGTTGAGATATTACCTTGCCAAACTCATCGGCTGCCCTTTGATAATACTCCGGCCTGTTTTTCATCTGGGCATAAAACAGGTATGCCTGTCCGAGAAAAGCTGTAGCGGCGCCAACAGAAATACGCCCCCGTTGATAGCTGTTGTTCGTATTGGCATAATCCAGTTCCGACAGTATAGATTGCGACTGTTTCAGGTCGGAAAATATGAACTCCCATAACACTCCTTCTTCAGCCGGAGCCTGTTCAAAATCGGATAGACCTGAAGATACCTTCTCTTTTATCGGAACGGCTTCGCCATAGTTCATGACTAAATGCAGGTGGAAGAAAGCTCGTAAAAAGTAAGATTCTCCAAGTATGCGTTTCTTTAGATTTGCATTAACGTTTGACATTCCAGGCACCTGTTCAATGGCAAAGTTGGCTCTTACAATACCGATGTAGATATTCTGCCACAAATTAGTGGTGTATTTCTCGGTAGCGCTGCTGTTGTAGTTCGACAGTTCCATAAAGTTTTCTTCCATCTTGGAACCGTTTGGCGACAAACAGCCTTCTTCCGTGCGAACCATCCACAGCATCGGCAGAAAACGGCTGTAAAAGGCGTCATACTGCACGGTTGCATAGACTGCATTTATTACGTATTCAGCCTCAGTATCCCCTTTCTGGAAGAAATCGTAGGCCGCATTTTCGGGATTTGGTCTGTCTAAGAAATCAGCGCATCCCGCCAGTATCAATATACTGAAAATGACAAGTATTTGTTTCATGATTAATCTGTATTATTGTTAAAAATTTACTTCAATACCGAAGAATAAACTTCCGGGCATAGGATAGTTGCCGCTGTCAATACCTCTGGATGTGTTATTTGAGCTGTTGGCAATTTCAGGGTCAAGACCTGAATATTTGGTTAAAGTCATCAAATTCTGTCCGGAAATATAGAAGCGAAGTTTCTCTATCCATAACTTTGTCAGAAGATGTTTCGGAAGAGTGTAACCCAGCGAAACGCTTTTGAGACGAAAGAAGGATGCGTCTTCCACATATCTGTCCGATACTCTCAAATTATGAGAAGAGGTGAGCATCGTGGCACGGGGCATCGTAGTGCTCGGATTATCGGGCGTCCAGCGGTTTTTAACCTCTGAGCGCTGAATACGATAGTCTTTCATCGCTTCCAGATTGTATAACAGCTGATGGAACACATCTGCGCCCTGAACTCCCTGAAAGAAAACCGACATATCAAATCCTTTATAATCGGCATTTAAACCAAAGTTGTACGTAAAATCAGGAAAAGGCGAGCCTATAAAAGTCATATCGGTAGATGCCAGTCCCGGCTCGCCGTCAATCATATCGTCAAAACGAATATCGCCCGGATATAAGCCGGAAGGAATATCGGTATCGCCTGCCTGATATATTCCAATCATTTTATAGCCGTAAAACTCGCCGACCAGATGACCGACTTCGGTGTGCGTAACTCCGGCGCTGAAGTACTGGCTGACGCCCCCGAGAACAGGCTGATCCATATTTCCTAATTTTGTTACTTCATTCCGTTCAAGGGTGAAATTCAATGTGCCTTCAAGATGAAACGCTCCTGTGTTTTTACGGGCTATCATTGACAGCTCAAAACCTTTGTTCTTGAGGTTACCCGCATTCATCAGCATGGAAGAAATACCGTTGGAATAGGCGATAGGAACTGACAACAACATGCCGCTGGTTGTTTTATTGTAATAATCGGCCACAACCGAAAGTTTTCCGTTAAACATATCGAGATCGACCCCAATATCGGTGGTGGTTTGTTCTTCCCAGTGCAAGTCTTCATTCAGCAAGCCGTTGAATGTAGCTGAGGGAGCAACCTGATCATTAAACACATACTTAAGCGACTGGTTCAAACTGCGCTCATTGTAAGCCCCTACACCGAAATCGCTGCCTATGACGCCCCAGCTTGCGCGGATTTTCAGATTGTCGATCACCGAACGCAGATTTTGCATAAATGCTTCGTTAGAGATTCTCCAGTCGGCTGAAAATGAGGGGAAATTACCGTATTTATAGTTCTTTCCGAATTTTGAAGATCCGTCGCGACGGAAGTTAGCGGTAAGGAGGTATGTTCCGCTGTAATCATACATCACGCGTCCCAGGAGCGACTCCATAGCCGTTTCGGAAAAACTGCCGCCTACGGTACGGGTGGCGTCGCTTGCGATTGTTCCTATTGAAACAGGCTCCCGCACAATAAATTTGTTGCCGCCTGCCGATACGCTTTTATATCTTGAGTATTCCTGAGTGTATCCCGCCATAGCGTTAATATGATGCCCGGCAAGAGTTTTGTTCCATGTAAGAGTATTCTCAACCGCTGAGTTGAAACTCCTGCTGCCTCCTGCCGAAAAGGAAGAGTAAGGTCTCGAAACGGCACCGTAAAAAGCGCTCAGTGTCCGGGATGTTGAAAAACCATGGCCTATACGGGCGGCAAAGTTTCCGCGATAAGTGAAGTCTTTCAAGAAGTTGAATTCGGCAAAAATATTGCCGGAAGCCACGTCTCCTTCGTCCACGCCCGGAGAGAGATATGCGGCGGCTACCGGATTACCGAGGGCAATCAGGTCCATTGCTTCCGAATCGCCGTCAAAACCGCCCAGGTTATCAGGGTTGTAGACAGGCACAAGCGGTGAGGGATTTAAAGCACCTGCTTCTAACTGGCCGAGATGCGATTTCGTTGTGTAAAGATTCAGATTCTCGCCGATTGTGAAATTGCCCAACTTCGCGCTTGTGTTGAGCTGAAGGTTGACTTTCTGATAATTGGTCTGAATCTCTATACCGTCCTGTTTCAGATATGAACCCGAAAAGAAGTAAGTGTTGTTTTCGCCGCCGCCCGAAACCGACAAGGTGTGCTTGGTAGTGGGCGCTGTACGGAAGATCGCATCCTGCCAGTCGGTATGTTGCATAGCGCCCGGATTGGCAATCGCTTCCTCTATGCGTTTCGAGAGAGTCACCCAACCGTTGGCATAGATGCCTCCCATTTGGTTGATAGCCATATTCTCCTGATGAAACCGGACGTATTCTTCGGAAGAAAGCACATCTATCATTTCGGGCACCCATTGAACGCCGTAATAACCGCTGTATTGAATGTTGGTTTTACCCTTCACCCCTTTTTTTGTGGTTATCAGAATGATTCCGTTTGAACTTCTGGCGCCGTACAGGGCACACGCTGCAGCATCTTTGAGCACCTGAAAGCTTTCGATATCGTTTGCGTCGGGCGTCGGCGCTCCCGGAATACCGTCAACAACAACTAACGGCTCGGTACTGTTTATAGTGCCTACGCCGCGGATGCGTATGGACTGCTGCCCCGAACCGGGCATACCGCCCGAAATAACCGTAACGCCGGCTATCCGACCCTCTATAGCCTGACCGACGCTTGTTACCGGTATTTTTGCTATGTCACTCGCTTTCATAACGGAAATTGAGGAGGTGAGGTCTGCGGTACCGTAACCGATTACGACAATCTCATCAAGCGCTTGGGCGTCTTCAAGAAGCGTGATTTGCAGGTAGGTTTCCTGCCTTGATTTCCTGCTTAATGTAGCCGATAAAGGATACTGCCAGCGTGGCGTCGTTGCCGACGGTCAGTTCCAAACGCGCCGTTCGCGTCGGTGCTTATGCCGTTTGTAGTGCCTTTCTCCACTACGTTGGTGCCGATAATCGGTTCGTTGTTCGTGTCGACGACTGTGCCCGTGATACGTGTTTTGCTCTGTGCCGGTTCGAACGATTCCTGCGAATAGCCGTCGGCGCTTGCCGTCCCTATCCCCACCATCAGGAGAAAAGCGGACAGCGTCATACTATTTATGAGTTTTTTTAGTTTGGCATTTTTCATGCCGTCAATAAATGTGTTTGTCATATTATATATGATTTTAATTTGTTTTTAATATAGTATTTTTCTCGTTTTAAAGGTCGACGCGACCGGGAGACAATACCTGCGTTTTCCGGTCGCTTTGTTGTCATTCGTTCATTCTGTTTCTTTCATAGGCATTCCGTTTTTTTAAGTTATTAAATCATCAATTTGGCAGTAAGCTGTTATTTCGTATTTTTGTCGACAGTGTATCGACCGAGTGATCGACAGTGTGTCGACCGAGTGATCGATAGTGTGTCGATCAAGCGATCGATAGTGTATCGGCCAGGCGATCGACAGTGTATCGATCAAGCGATCGATAGTGTGTAGATGCCTCCATCGACACTTCACTGTCATTACAGGTTCAACGGTTTTGCAAACTGCGCCTTGCGGAGCTGTTTGCCGGGAGCGGCGCTGTTTATAAAATGCGTACGCACTTCCAGCGTATAGCTGCCCGAAGGTAGGGACGGAAGCATGACGATCAGGCGTGACGGTTTGTTCTCTACCAGCGTGGAGGCTTTATATTCATTGCCGCCGGAGTCAATGAAGTACACGCCGTCGTCCGGCAGGTCGGGATAGACTTTCAGACGGCTGCCGGTAATGTCGAGCACGCCGCCCGTGCTCAGCGTACCATCCGTTAGGCCACTGACACCGTCGCGGATGGCTGCGATGACCGGGCCGGTGTTCGGAGCCTGTACCTTGCTCATCTTTATTTTGGCGACCTTTTCCTGTATTGCCCGACTGAAGTTCACGCTGTAGTGCGTTTTGTGGCACAAACGGTCAAAACTGTCGGTCACGCTGTTGAACTTGCCGAGTATGCCAGGGCCGGCAGTGATCAGTCCGGTATTGAAACCATTGCCTTCTTCTACGATATACCCGTGTTCTTCCTGGTAGGCGTTGATGCCGGCTAGCAGGTCGGGACGGGTCAGTGTGGTACCCCGCTGCATGATGCGGTCGATGATCTGGTCGTCTGTGAACGAAAGGATGTTCGTCGGGATCGCGATCTGATCGTCCGAATCGAACGTCAGATTGTTGTCAACTAAAAAATAGTTCATAATTACTACTGTTGCACTAAATAGTTAAAAGACTTAACATTAAAATAATAAAAGTTCTTTGACATTTTGATTTTGTTTGATTTGAAGATTGCTGTCGGTATTGAGCAGTTCCCGGATTGG
>JAISCL010000244.1 GCA_031265585.1 Tannerella sp.
GTTCCCCTTGTTGAAGCCATCAACTGCGAGAAATTCATCGGTGGAAAGTCATTATCCATCCTGAATCTTGGAATTATATTGTTTACGATACGGCAGGCTTCTACCGACGTAGTTGCGGGTTTATTCAATACCGTATCCAGGTCTGCAAAGCCGGCAAGGGCTTTTCCCCTCCAGTTCTCCAATGACTCGACCCCCACCCGGTAGGGCAGGATTTCCTCACAGAAAGCGTCAAAGGGAATCTGTTTTCCCCATGGGCGCTCCTGCCACACTTTGAATGCCAGTTCAATATTATTGATCAGATATTCGGACGTAATACAGTTTACATCTTCCTGTCTGACCGGCTCGCCTGTTTTGTACGTATCCAGCATTCTCTGTTTGTCCGAGGAGCTTGTCCACCGCAAGCATACGGTTGCCACATCATTCCACGGGGCGTCATAATATTCCGAATGCTTGCCCGGCATGTTCACAATCAGGAACTCTGCCGCACGCAGTTTCAGGCTGTCGGCAGGGTTTTGGCCGTAATGTTTCAGTACCTTTTCCAGTTCCCTGCGGTTCTTCCCGGCCTGGTCAAGAACAGCTTCCAATTCATTTGAATACGGTGTTGAACAGGAAAGCAGGCAAATGATCAATAAAAATGAACAGGTTCGCATAGCTGTTTTATTTTTCCGATATGAATCTTTTATCCCTCTGCAGCATTTTCGAAACCGAACAGCGTATAGTCCACCAGGATGTTTCCCGTTGTATCGGCCGTATCCTGCCGGTCGCGAGTGCCGTGCGGATAGTGTTCGGCGCGGTTGAGAGTCATCTGCCAGTAGCCGACAAGGTCGTCTTTGCTGGCGCGCAGCTTCTGACGCAGCAGGTTGGCAACTACGGCGCCGATGCCGATGATGCCGGACAGGACAGGATTCGTCACCGTCAGCGCCGTTTCGACGGCTATCAGCAACCCTTTGAAAGCGTCACTGTCGAGTACTTTGTCCGCTTCGAGGGCAAAACTGCGTACGTCGGTGTCCGATTCAATTACCCACAGTTGCATGTTCAGCATGTCGGGGATCTGTTCGCTTGAGTAAATGACCAGACCCGAATCGCCGAACAGTAATGCCTGATTGTCCTTTACGCCGTTAATCTCAAGGTATTTGCTTTGGGCGAACAGTCCGGCTTCGGAAAGAACCTGTTCCAGCAGTTTTTCTTCACGCTCTTTCTCATCCATAGAGAGCAAATCGGAAATGGAGATGGAAAGCGCCGGAACATACTGTCCGTTTTCCAAAAAATGACCCGCCTGTCCGTTTGAACTCGATATATGACTGTATATGCGCAGTTCGGCGCCACGATTAAACAGTCCGAGAAAACCTTCCCGGTTGTTGAAAACTTTGATTTTGTTGATTCTTGTGTAAAACATAGTATTTATAGTATTTAGTGATTAATGAACAGTGAGGGCGGATCAGGCTGCAAGGCTGCAGGAGGTACTGAAAAGCGGAACGGACGCCGCGGTGGGGAAGAGTTGCTTCCGAACCCCGTGCGTCCGTCTGAAAATCAGGAAATGCCGTATGACTTTTTGTATTGAAAAAATATGTATCTTAGCGCGCGTATGTGTTGCGCAGGCGTCAATAAACGCGCGTAGCGTGTATGCGTATATAGTAGAGAGAGTAGCAAATATATTCATAACAAACAAATTAAAAGGCATAAAAATAATTAATATTCCTCTGTTTTTTTCTGTTTTCCGTATGAATGATGTATTGTTTTTCATCTTTTTTTCTCTGTTTATAACGGCTCTTATTTTTTCCATGACCGGGGACAAAGATAAGGTATTTTTTATTTACTGCAAAAAAAAACAAAAAAAAATGTCGGTTCCATAACGTTTTGCACAGGTAATTCAAACTTGAATCCGGGATATGCCCGGCAGGCCCGGTTGCCCGCAGGGTATTCATATCAAAGAAAACCGCAACCCCGTGTGACGTGCATAGACCGCCTGACGTTCGATGAAAACGGGTTCATCAATCCGGAGAGGATCACATTTGAAGGGATGGAGCAGACGTTTATCAAACCGTAATGTACACCGACTTCCGTTTTTTTTTCGTATGTTTGTAAAAAATATACGGTTATGATTAACAGCGAACTTATCAATCCGAAGAGCATCGTCGTCGTGGGGGGATCAAACAAGACCTCCAAGCCGGGCGGCAACTGCGTCAGGAACCTCATCAACGGGAAATATGCCGGCGAGCTTTATGTTGTCAATGCGAAAGAAACAGCCGTCCAGGGACTGAAATCCTACCCAAACGTATCGGAAATACCCGGGGCAGACCTTGCGATCCTGTCGATTCCCGCAGCAGCCTGTCTTGAAGCGGTAACGGTTCTTGTGGAAGAAAAGGGAGTCAAAGCATTCATTATGTATACCGCCGGATTCGGTGAAGAAACAAAGGAAGGCGGCCTGCTTGAACAGAAGATTGCCGGTGTCATCAATAAAGCCGGCGCCAGCCTGATCGGGCCGAACTGCATCGGCATCCTGAACCGGTATCATCACAGCCTGTTTACCCTCCCCATCCCCGGAATGGATCCGTTCGGAATCGACATGGTATCCAGTTCGGGAGGAACGGCGATCTTTATTATGGAATCCGCGATCAATATGGGACTGCGTTTCAATTCGGTATGGTCGATCGGTAACGGGGTGCAAACCGCGGTTGAAGATGTCCTCGAATACATGGACCTTCATTTTGACCCTGAAAAAGATTCGAAAATCAAACTCCTTTACATAGAAAGCATCCGGGATCCGGACAGGCTGCTGGAACACGCCGGTTCGCTGATTCATAAAGGATGTAAAATTGCCGCCATCAAATCCGGCGCCTCCGAATCCGGCATCCGCGCCGCCTCGTCGCATACCGGCGCCCTGGCAAACCCGGATCTGGCCGTGGAAGCCCTCTTCCGCAAAGCAGGCGTCGTACGCTGCCACAGCCGTGAAGAACTGGCCACCATCGGCGCCGCCTTTACCCTGAAAGAGCTGAAGGGTAAGAACATTGCCATCGTGACACACGCCGGGGGGCCGGCCGTCATCCTCACCGACGCCCTGGCAAAAGGAGGCATGGAGATCCCCAAACTGACCGACCATCCCCTGGCCGGGGAGTTAAAAAGCAGGCTGCTCCCCGGATCATCGGTCAGTAACCCGATCGACATCCTCGGAACGGGCGAGCCGGTACATCTGGCGACCGCGATTGATTACTGCGAAAAAAAATTCAGGGAGATCGACGGGATCGCCGTCATCTTCGGTAGCCCGGGATTGACCCGCGTTTATGAAGCGTATGATGTGCTGGACAGGAAAATGCGGACGTGTAGCAAGCCCATCTTCCCGATCCTGCCGTCCGTCAGCACGGCCTGGGACGAGACGGACTTTTTCGTAAAAAAGGGGCACGTCAATTTCAGCGACGAAGTGGGACTGGCCAATGCGCTGACAAAAATATTGAAGACGCCGCGTCCGCTGGCCAACAACCTCGAACTGAAAGGCGTGGACGTTCCGCTGATAAGGCATATCATAGACAGCCTGCCCGGCGGATCCGGCTATATAGCGCCCGGACAGGTACAGATGCTGCTCAAGGCTGCCGGCATCCCGGTGGTAGAGGAACTGGTTTCGGATCAGTGGGATGAAGTGCGCAGTTTTGCTGCAAAAGCCGGTTATCCGGTCGTTGCCAAGGCAGTCGGGCCGGTACACAAATCGGATGCAGGCGGAGTGGCGCTGAACATCCGTTCACAGGAACATCTTAAAATCGAATTTAAACGGCTGATGAACCTGCCGGACGCCCGTTCCGTCCTGATCCAGCCAATGCTCAGCGGATTCGAATTATTCGCGGGAGCCAACTATGAAGAAAAATTCGGGCACCTTGTCCTCTGCGGCCTGGGAGGCATCTTTGTGGAAATATTCAAGGACGTAGCCTCCGGACTGGCTCCGCTCGCAACGGAAGAAGCGCTTTCCATGATCCGTTCGCTCAGAAGCTATACCGTATTTGAAGGCGCCCGCGGACAAAAAGGCATTGATGAACTTCAGTTTGCAAAAATCATTGTCCACCTGTCTGCCCTGCTGCGCTTTGCCACCGAAATCAAGGAACTGGACATCAACCCGCTACTGGCGACCGGGAAAGGCATTATCGCAGTGGATGCACGGATCAGAATCGAAAAAGCAGTTGAAAATTGAAAGTTATATGGCAGGAGAAATGAAACGGCTGGCTAAGGATACGGCCACTTACGGATTGAGCAGCATCATCGGACGGTTCCTGAACTGGATGCTGGTGCCGCTGTATACCCGCGTACTGGAAAACACCGCCGAATACGGCGTCGTAACAAACCTCTACGGATACACCGCGCTGTTTATCGTTTTGCTGACTTACGGGATGGAAACCGGCCTTTTCCGCTTTATAAATAAAAAGGAAGAACAGGAACCGATGCGGGTTTACGCTACCGCAATCTACAGTGTCGCCTTCACCTCCCTCCTCTTTGTTCTGTTTATACTCCTGTTTTTAAACCCGGTAAGCGGCGCCCTCCGTTACGACGCCCATCCGGAGTATGTCGGCATGATGGGATGTATCGTGGCGGTTGATGCCTTCTGCTGCATCCCGTTCGCCTGGCTGCGCTATAAAAACAGGCCGGTTCGCTTTGCCTGCCTGAAACTGTTTGGCATATTCTCGAACATCTCCCTGAACCTGTTCTTCCTCGTCATCTGCCCGAAAATAAATGCGGACATCAGCTGGTTCTACCGTCCCGGTTATGGCGTGGGATATATCCTGCTGTCCAATGCGCTTACCACGGCGCTCACCTTCCTGCTGCTTATACCGGAGATGCTCCCCGGATTCCGGGCTGCGTTCAGCCGGCAGCGGCTCCGGCAGATGCTGCATTATTCCTTCCCGATACTGATCCTGGGCATTGCGGGAATACTGAACCAGTCGTTCGCCATCATCTCATTCCCGTTTCTGTTTGAAGACAAAGACTATGCGGATTCGCAGCTTGGCATCTACGGCGCCTGTCTGAAGATCGCCGTCGTGATGATCCTGTTTACCCAGGCATTCCGGTATGCCTACGAACCGTTCATCTTTTCCAGGAACAGGGATACGGACAGCAGGACAGCCTACGTCAGGGCGATGAAATATTTCATCATCTTCTCGCTTGTCATATTCCTGGGCGTCATGTTTTATCTGGACCTGCTGAAATATTTCATTGACGGGCCGTACCGTCAGGCTCTTGCCGTTATACCGGTCATCATGCTTGGGGAACTGTTCTACGGCATTTACTACAATCTCTCGGTCTGGTACAAACTGACGGACCAGACCCGGTGGGGCGCCCGGTTCTCCATCACGGGATGCGCCGTCACGGTACTGATCATTATCGGGTTTGTGCCGCGCTACGGCTACATGGCCTGTGCATGGGCCGCGTTTGCAAGCAACCTGCTGATGATGCTCTTGTCCTATTTCACCGGACAGCGCAAGTTCCCCGTGGCATACGACCTGCGTTCGGCCTTCACATACGGCGCCATAGCTGCTGTCTGCTACATTGCAGGCATGTTGCCGGAAATAGCCTCAGACCCCCTGCAACTGGCCTACCGCACCGTGATTCTCCTAATCTTCACAGGAATCATCCTCAAAAGGGAAATCCCGTCTTCAGGAATAAAAAACAGGTATTGTTAATTTCATATAGAAGTATTATCTTTGCAGCAAAAAACGAATGAATTGTCCAAGATGCGGCAGTATAAATTACTGCAAAGATGGCGTAATAAAAGGTCGCCAAAGATACA
>JAISCL010000017.1 GCA_031265585.1 Tannerella sp.
CTCGGCGTCGTACCGCCTTCCGGAATAGCGGCGCACAATTCAGCGCGGGCGGCTCCACCGGCTTCCGCCTCAACGCAACTTTGCGCCGAATTGGCACATATCTCAATAATTCTTCCCATTGATATTCTTTTATACAGACACAAATATACTGCAACTTAAGATGAATGCAAAATAAGATCCTTTTGAATAAGATTTTTCCTTATGGGCAGAGTCGGCAGCTTACGTTTTACCGGCAGAAAAATCCTGCAATTATAATCCATCTTTTTTGCCGGTAAATTACATTGTACGCCGGCTCATTTAGTTATAATTTTGCGCCGTCAATTCAAATACAAATTTTTCGTATAAACTCATTGAATCCAATATGAACAAACAAAGTTTTATTGCCGGGCAGGCATCCGGGCAACATGCCGCAAAAAAATATTATCTGGGACTTGACCTTGGCGGCACCAACATAGTGGCCGGTGTGGTGGATGAAGATTATAATATCCTCTCCAAAAAGAGCATTCCAGCAAATGCAGGACGTCCGGTCGAGGAAGTCACCCGCGATATGGCGGAAGTCGGTAAAGAGGCTGTTCGCCAGGCAGGGCTTCAGCTAAGCGATGTGTCTTCCTGTGGAACAGGTGTGCCGAGCTGTATAAACCCGGCGACGAACCTGCTGGTCCATGCCAATAATTTCGGATGGAAAAACGTGCCGGTTTATGACTGTTTACAAAAACATATTTCCCTCCCCCTGTACATATCCAATGATGCAAATTGCGCCGCTTACGGCGAGGTTTTAGCCGGCGCGGCAAAAAACTGCACGGATGCCATCATGCTGACGCTCGGAACAGGCGTTGGCGGAGGCATTGTAATGAACCGGAAAATATACTCCGGCGCCGATACGATGGGCGCCGAACTGGGACATACCAAACTGGTCTATAATGGCATTCGATGCACGTGCGGGCAATATGGCTGTCTGGAATCCTACTGTTCGTCGACCGCGTTGATACGCCGGACGAAAGAAGCCGTCAAAGCGCATCCGGGCAGTATGATTATGGAAATGGCGGGACATGATACGGATAGGATTGACGGGAAAACCGTTTTCGACTCCGCCAAAAAGGGAGATCCCCTGGCTGCGGAAATCGTTGACGAATATACCGGTTATTTGGCAGCGGGCATCTCTACCTTTATTGTCATTTTCCGGCCGCAGGTAATCATTTTGGGCGGCGGCATCGCCCATGCCGGGGAGATATTGCTGGAGCCGCTTAATAAAAAACTGTTTACCTGCACATTCGGGGCGGAAGAAATCGGCATACCCAAAGTCATACGGGCAGCGTTAGGCAATGATGCCGGCCTTATCGGTGCGGCGTTTTTAGAAAAATCAATCTGACAGGAAATGGAACAGCGTAAAAAAGATCTGATCGAATCGTTTAGAAATGGACTGATTGTGTCCTGTCAGGTGCAACCCGATGACCCTGTTTATTCCGAAGAGTTTGTTGTGAAAATGGCCAAAGCTGCCGCATGGGGAGGGGCGGTCGGCCTGCGGGCCAATATGCCGGATCAGATCAGGGCTATAAAAAAAGAAGTGGATCTGCCGCTCATCGGCTTGTGGAAAATATGGCATGACAACACGGATGTGTTTATCACTCCCACCCTGGAAGCGGCACGGGCCGTATGGGAAGCCGGAGCCGAAATTATCGCCCTGGATTGCACGGAGCAAATCAACCACCGGGGGAAGCCCGCATACGAATTGCTTCCCGTTTTGAAAAAGGAGATACCGGAAGCCATTTTTTTCGCAGATGTTTCGACTTACCGGGAAGGCGTCAGGGCAATCGCGCTGGGTGCAGACATTGTAGGCCCTACTTTATACGGTTATACGGCGGAAACGAAGCATATCGAACAGCCGGACTGGAGGGAATTTGCCCGCATGTGCCGCGACTTCAGAGGCAAGGCATACGTCGTCATGGAAGGCCATTTATATACGCCCGAAGATGCGATGAAATGCCTGTATCTGGGCGCTCATGCCGTTGTTGTCGGCAGCGCCATCACGCGCCCCCACCTGATTACGAAACGGTTTGTCGATCTGCTTTCCGGCTATCAAAATAATTGGAGAAATGACGAGAGAGGCAGGCATTAAACGGATAATCATCAGTCGTATAACAGGATGGCACGGTTCGATGTAGAAGGAGTACAGAATGTAGAAGTCAGCAGGAAGTTTCCGTGTGAAAAGAGTTTGGAAAGGCAATTGGAGATTATGGAACAATATACGTTCACGCATAAAACGTATTCCAAAGAACCTAAAGAACTGCGTGAACTGGCCTGTCTCCGCGTGCTTTATCCCGCATTGTTCCGCAACATCGCTCCTGCGGATTTAATAGCCGGGAGGATTGATTTTCTTCCGGTCGGGTTCGGATCCGTTACGTCGGAAGGAGGAGTAGGACATTATTGCGTTTTCAAAAAACTCAAAACATTCCGGCAGGGAATCGAAAAAGAGGAAGACAAAAAGCGCGTTGACGTACTTTACGGTTACTGGCTTGACCACGATGTAAAAACACAATTCGGGAAAGAGATACTTACGGACGACACCGTCGGAATGTTCATTGACTGTGAATTTCCCCTGATTGCAACAGCCCGGCTGTCGGGCATGATGCTTGACTATCCCAAGTTATTGTCCGAAGGTATCGGCGGACTGCGCAGGGACATCCGGGAACGGTGGGAAAAGCAGCCTGGAAACCACTTTTATCAGGCTGCGCTGGGGTGTCTGGACTTATTCGCGGACTGTGCCTCGCATTTGCAAAAAAATGCACGCGGACAAATGGCGGAAAGCGACGAACAGCGACGGAAGGAGTTGGAGAAAATCTGCGACGGACTGGAAAAAATAAAAACGGACAAGCCTGAAACGTTTCACGAAGCCATGCAGCTATGCTGGTTATTTGCGCTTCTTTCCGGAGTGATCAATTACGGAAGGCTGGACGATTATCTCGGCCCGTACCTGGTTGCAGACCTGAACGCAGGACGGTTAACCGACCGGGAAGCATACCGTTATATCCATTCCTTATGGACCATGATCGAAAACAGGCGAACCACCGTAAACGGTCGTGTAATTGTCGGCGGTAAAGGGCGGAAACATCCCGAAGAGGCGGATGTTTTTCTGATGTATGCGATGCGGGTGGCTAAAAATACGCGCTATGTAGAGCCTCAGTTTACATTAAGGTTTGATAAAAACACTTCGGAAGAAGTTCTGGACGCGGCATTGGACGCCCTGGGAGCGGGATCCACCTATCCGACGCTGTATAACGATGACGTCAATGTTCCTGCTGTCGCCTTCGGCATGCGTGTGGATGAAAAGACGGCGGAGCAATATGTGCCTTTCGGGTGTACCGAGTTTGTGATTCAGGGACAAAGTACCGGGACGCCGAATATTTGCATCAATCTGTTGAAATTATTGACCGTTTTCATGAACGAAGGAGTTGACCCCATGGACGGTAAATATAAGGCAGGGCCGGTCAAAATCAAACCGCTGGAAGCCTGTCACTCGTTCGGGGAATTTTATTCGGGTTATAAGGAACTGCTGGATTATTATCTGGATTTGTCGGTCGAAGCCCAGTTTTATTCGTATCAACTGATGAACAGACACGTTGCCTTTCTGTTCCCGAGCATATTAACAGACGATTGTATCAGCCGGGGCAAGGCTTTGCTCGACGGAGGAGTCCGGTATCTGGGCGGAACAAATGAAACGTACGGCAATATCAATACCTCCGACTCATTACTGGTGATAAAAGACCTGATTTTCGACCGGAAAAAATATACATTAAGGCAATTGCATCAGGCCATGCTGGTTAATTTCGAAGGATATGAAACCCTGCGGAAAGACTGTTTGCTGTGTGACAAATACGGGAACGACCTGGATCCGGCCGATGAGATGGCCAACGATTTATATGAATTTGTAGCCAAAGGAGTTCGCAATCGGGGAATTGACATCGGGATGCAGTATTTCCTGATCGTGATCAGCAATAATCAGTTAAATACGGACTGGGGCAACCGTACCGCTGCTTCCCCTGACGGCCGGCTGGCGGGCATGTACATGAATCCGGCGAATAATCCGCAGGGAGGGGCGTGCAAAAGCGGCCCGACGGCCCTGCTGAACTCGCTCAGAAAGTTCGATGCAAAATATCATGGAGGCTCCGTTCAAAACATAAAGTTTTCTCCTGCCCTGTTCAACGAAAACAGGGATATAATAAAAGCCCTGTTTAAAGGCTATTTTGACAATGGCGGCTGTCATTTGATGGTGACGGTTGTTGACCGGGGCATGCTGGAAGATGCGGTGGAGCATCCGGAGAAGTATCCCGATCTGATTGTCAGGGTCAGTGGCTTTTCCGCCGTGTTCGTTGACCTTTCCCCAAACATTCAGGAAGAATTATTGAGCCGGGTTTTATATGAATAACGCCGAAGAATTACCGGTTTCCATCCTGGAAGTAGAACGTTTTGCCATCCATGACGGGCCGGGTATTCGTACCGTTGTTTTTATGCAGGGTTGCCCGTTGCATTGTCCCTGGTGTTCCAATCCCGAGTCCCGGCAGCAGCAAACCCGTCTGTCGCATTTTAAAAACCGGTGCGTTCATTGCGGAAGGTGCGCAAAAGTGTGTCCGGCCAACGATATTATTTTTACAAACGGGCAGGTACGTTTCCTGCGGGAGAACTGTATCCTGTGCAAAAGTTGCGGCAACAGTTGCCCGCAAAATGCAATCCGGTTTATCGGAAAAAAAGTTTCCACTGCACATGTAATGAACATTATTCGCCGCGATAAATGCTATTATCAAACGTCCGGCGGAGGAGTAACCTTTTCCGGCGGCGAAGCTTTTGTTCAGCATAAAGCGCTGATGGCGCTGTTAACCGCCTGCAGGAACGAAGACATTCATACCGCCATTGAGACCTGCGGACAGGTTGATCCTGAAAGGATAAAAGAGGCTTCTCCGCTGGTTGACTTATTTTTGTTTGATATCAAGCATACGGATAAGCATCTGCTGAAAAAAGTAACGGGAGCAGACCGGGATACGGTTTGGCGCAACCTGGATTACATCGCAAAGGCTGACCCCGGGAAAATCATTATGAGGACGCCTGTGATTCCAGGTTTCAATTATTCCGCCCGGGATATAACCGCAATATACCGGCTGGCGCTGGAGAAAGGAATAAACAGGATCCATCTTCTTCCCTATCACGTGTTGGGTAAGGATAAATACGCGCAAACAGGCCTGGAATACACTTTCCCCCACAGCACGACGGTCACAAAACCGGAACTGCTCCCGCTGAAACGGATCGGGGAGGAAATGGGATTAAATGTTCAAATCGGCGGATAAGTCCATTCCTACGGAGTTGCTTCCCGGTTATTGGCCCTGTATTTTTTAGGAGACATGCCGGTTATTTTCGTAAAAATACGGCTGAAATAATACGGGTCTTCAAATCCAAGCTTGAAAGATATTTGATTGATTTGCATATCCGTATGAACTAAAAACTGACAGGCTCTTTCTATTTTCAAATGCAGGAAATAGTTCATGGGGGCATAATGTATTTCTTTCAAAAACAAGCGGTAAAAGTGAGATTCCGAATAGCCGAAATAAGAAGCCATGCTTTTTAATGTAATCCTTTTTTCAATATTCTCATTCATATAATGGGTTGCAAGACTGATAAAAAAGGTGTTTTGATCGCCTTTTTTCCTTAGTTTCACGTTTCTGTAAGACTGTACATATAAAAATGTAGCCAGCAAATGATTCAGGCTTAAGTTTACGTAATTGATGATCTCATCGCCGTTGCCCATTTCAAGAGCGGAAATGAGTTCTTCAAAAAAAGAGATTCGATCGTCGATTCTTGAATCTTTATTCATATCAATGAATTGCAATCCCTGCAATTGCTCATAAATCAGTTTGGCTTTGCTGCCTTTAAAATGAATCCAGTAGATATACCACGGATTTTCGCTTCCCGACCCATACTTGTGGGGGCGTTCCGCCGGCAGGATAAAAAAATGGTTTGCCGGAACCGTGCAGGTTTTCCCGTCCAGCCGGTACCATCCTTCTCCCCTGCTGCAATAGATCAACAGATACTCCCCGCATCCGTTTCTCCTGTCAACATAATGATTCGCCGCTTTCGGGAAATATCCCATCGAATGAACCGCCAGTTCGGATGTAAGCGGATTAGCAAGCGCTCTTTCGATAATATTAAAGGGGAGAACGACCAGTCGCTGACCTACAAACCCACGTCTTATTCTTATCATAATTAGCTTTTTTGATATTTATTGCCGACATGCAAATATAATCCATCTTTTTTACTTGTTTGCTCTATTTCGCGATTATTTTACATGCTCTACTTTTGTGACGATTATAGACAATTATAGTTTTAATCGTATGGATTGGTATAAAAGAGTATTATTCAAGAATAAACAAAAAAACATCATAATGAAAACAAATTCATTCGCAGTATTGGCTGTTGCAATTTTGTTCACTGTAACAGCGTGCTCCGGCGATAAAAAATCAAATTCGGCAGAGCAGCTTTGGTCTGAAATAGACCTTGCAGCGACCGACAATACGCTTACGGACAGGGAACGGAAAAACGGCTGGCAATTGCTGTTTGACGGCAAGACTTTCGAGGGGTGGCACGGATATAACATGAAAGAAATTCCGGGTGTATGGTCTGTAACGGACGGGTGCTTCATGGTAGATGGAAAAGGCGGCGGAGAAGAACAGCAGGATATAGTCACCGGCAAAACATACCGCAAATTCGCATTTACCGTTGAATATAAGTTATCGCAGGGATCGAACAGCGGGATTGTATATCAGGTGAAAGAAGCTCCCAACTATACGTATTCGTACGAAACAGGGCCTGAATTTCAATTAATAGATCAGGACAACTGGTATGATCCGCTGGAAGACTGGCAAATTCACGGAGCAAACTATGCCATGTATCCCCCCGAAGCCAAACCGTACCGTCCGGCAGGCGAATGGAACCGGTTACTGCTGGTTGTCGACGGGAATAAAGTGACACAGATGATCAATGGCGTTAAAACAGTATTCTACGAAAAATATTCAGACGACTGGAACGCAAAACGTAACAGCGGAAAGTGGGTAAATTATCCCGACTGGGGTAAATTTGACGAAGGCCCAGTCTCCATACAAAACCATGGAACAAAACTTTGGTTCAAAAATATAAAGATCAAAGAATTGAAATAAAACTCGAGAAATCGAATCATATTCAACTAATAACTTATAAAAAAAACGATCATGAGTCAAACAAGACGTAATTTTCTGAAAACCATGGCTGTCTCGACAGCAGGACTGGTTATTGTACCTTCAAAGGTAGTGAGCGGCCTGGGTTACAAAGCCCCGAGCGACAGGATGAATATTGTTGGTATCGGCATCGGCGGCAAAGGACATACCAACATAATGGGGATGAAAACCGAAAATATAATCGGATTGTGCGATGTCGACTGGCGATATGCTGAGAATTGTTTCAAAAATTTTCCGGATGCAGGGAA